>JALYTP010000186.1:515-4237 GCA_030854225.1 Pseudomonadota bacterium | reverse complement strand
CCGCCGATGAACAATGCGGTGCCGGCGGCTTTCGTGCCGCCGGGCATGCAATATCTCTACGGATCCGGCGAGGCGGCGGCGCTGAGCATCCAGGCGTATCAGGGGCTGATCGACATGATGATCGCCCGGTCGAGCGATCGCGGGGTCGGGCTGAAGGTATGGTCGGCGGTGCTCGCGCCCGGCGGCACGCTCGCCGTGCCGCAATGGGCGGCGTGCGAGGGCAAGCCGCTGGCGGTGGTGCTCGATATCGACGAGACGAGCCTGCTCAACTTAGGGTTCGAGGTGGATGACGCCCAGCATCCCGGCCGCCCCTACGATCAGGCGCACTGGGAACGATGGGAGCGGACCGGCGCGCAGGCCGTGATCGCGACACCCGGCCTGATCGAGGCGGCGAAGATCGCCAAGGCCAGCAAGGTGACGCTGATCTACAATTCGAACCGTTCCACGGCCTATGCCGCGCAGACCGAGGCGGCGCTCGACGGTGCGGGGCTCGGCCCGATCAAGCATCTCGACAACCTCTGGCTACAGGGCGATGTCGCGCCGGGCGGCGGCAAGGATCCGCGCCGCTGGGCGATCGCGCAGAAATATTGCGTCATCGCAATGGTCGGCGATCAGCTCGGCGATTTCACCGATCTGCTCAACGCCCCCGGCATGACGACCGCCGCGCGCCGTGCCGCTGTCGATGGCGCGGCGATCCGCAATATCTGGGGGCATGGCTGGTTCATCCTGCCCAACCCGGTGTACGGCACCGGCCTCAAAGGAAAGATCGACGACATCTTCCCCGCCGACAAACGCTGGCAGGATGAGCCTGTCGCACCCGCCGCTGCCCCCGCGACACAGTAAACGGAAACGAACCATGCCCTGGACCCGTGACGAGATGGCGGCGCGCGCCGCCCGCGAGCTGAAAGACGGTTATTACGTCAATCTGGGCATCGGCATCCCGACGCTGGTCGCCAACCACATTCCCGCCGGCGTGACGGTCACCCTGCAATCGGAGAACGGAATGCTCGGCATCGGGCCGTTTCCGTTTGCGGGCGAGGAAGACCCGGACCTTATCAACGCCGGCAAGCAGACGATCAGCGAGTTGCCGCAAAGCGCCTATTTCGGGTCCGAACAGAGCTTCGCGATGATCCGCGGCGGGCATATCGACCTGACCGTGCTCGGCGCGATGGAAGTGGCCGAAAACGGCGATATCGCCAACTGGATGATCCCCGGCAAGATGATCAAGGGCATGGGCGGCGCGATGGATCTGGTCGCGGGCGTCAAAAAGATCATCGTCGTGATGGAGCATAGCAGCAAGAACGGCGACCCCAAGTTCATTCCCGCCTGCACCCTGCCGCTGACGGGCAAGAACGTGGTCGACATGATCGTCACCGACCTCGCGGTGTTCCAGCGGCCCGATCACCAGTCGCCGTTCAAGCTGATCGAGATGGCGCCGGGCATCACCGCCGACGAGGTCGCGGCCAAGACCACGGCGACGTATACGCCGTGATCCGCCGGGCCCTCATCGCCGCGGTCATCGTCATTGCGGCAGGGGTCGGTGCGTTGCTCATCTTCTTTTCTCCGCCCGGGCAGCTCAGCGTGATCGACGCGATGATCGGCGGCGGGATCGGCGCGAATCGGCCGGGCAGCGCGATCCCATTCGGCACCCACGGCCAGACGCTCGACGTGTGGCGGCCGGCATCCTCGGGCTCCGCGACGGCGGCAATCAATCTGCCGGTACTCATCTTCTGGTATGGCGGCGGCTGGGCGCACGGCGATCGCCGCGCTTATGCCTTCGCCGCGCGCGCTTATGCCAGGGCCGGGTTCGTCGTCGTCGTGCCGGATTACCGCAAGGTGCCGCAAATCCGCTTTCCGGCGATGTTGCAGGACGGCGCGGAGGCGGTGAAATGGACCCGCGACCACATCGCGGAGTATGGCGGAGACCCGAACCGCATCGGCATCGCCGGGCATTCGGCAGGCGCGTACACCGTGGCGATGATCGCGCTCGACGAACGGTGGCTGAGGGCGGAAGGCGTCGATCCGCACATCATCAAGGCGGCCGTGGGCCTGTCGGGGCCGTACAACTTCTATCCCTATACCTCGCAACGCGCGGTCGATGCGATGCAGGGCGTCGCCGAGCCGATGATGGCGCAACCGATCACCTTCGCGCGCAAGGATGCGCCGCCGATGCTGCTCGTCACCTCGACGCTCGACACCGAGGTGCGGCCGCACAACGCCTATGATTTGGCGAAGAAGCTGAAATCGCTCGGCGCGCCGGTGACATTGATCGACTATCCCGGCCTGACCCACGAGAATGTCGCGATGGCGTTGTCCAAACCGTTCCGCGGCAAGGCGCCGGTGCTGGCCGACGGCGTGGCGTTCCTCAACCGGGCGCTCGCCCCCGCGCCTTGATCCATCGCATTGCGCGGAGGCGATGGCAGGCGTAGGCCCGGGCGCATGTTCACCGCGTTCCGCCGCCGTTATCTCGATGTGCTGGCGTCGATCTACATCGATAACGAGCATCGCGGCTATACCAGCATCGACCGCGTGCTGGAGGCGGTGCGCGCGCGCTGCCCCGACGATCACGCCTTCATCGCCGCGATCGAGAAGCACCGCGCCGACGAACGCAAGCACTTCACGATGTTCCGCCGCTGGTTCGAATTGCAGGGCCGCATGCCGCTGAAGGTCGATCGCGCGCTCGGCCATATCGATCGCTTCGTCGAGATCGTGTTCGGCACCACGATCGACGATCTCGATACCCAGGCGATCATCCGCAGCAACGATCTGTTCGAGCGGCTGTGCCGGGTGATCATGCTGACCGAGATGCGCGGGATGAAGCAGGTCGATGCGCTGCTCAAATCGCCGCTGGTCCGCGCCGATCCGGTGATGATGCGGATCTTCCGGATTGTGGAAAAGGACGAGCCGAGCCACTGGCAACCCTATCAGGACTGGCTCGACCGCACCGGTCGCCCGCAGGCCAGATGGACCGAGAAGCTGACCGATTTCTGGATCCACCGCGAATTGCTGTTCCTGAAAATCCCGCTGATATTTCTCAACCCCTGGACGCCGCGCCGGTCTGATTGGGCGGACGCGCTGGAGCACGAACCCGCGCCGCGCCCGCTTGCCGCCTGAACATGCATGTGCTGCTTACCGGTTCGTCGGGCTGGCTCGGACGCCATCTCGCACCGCTGTTGCGCCATAAAGGCCATGCGGTAACCGGCCTTGATATCGCGCCGGGCGCCGATACCGACATGGTTGGCAGCGTTGCGGACCGCGCGTTGATCGACCGGCTGTTCGCTCAGCATCGCTTCGATGCCGTCATCCATGCCGGCGCGCTGCACAAGCCGGACATCGTGCGTTATCCGCGTCAGGCATTTGTCGACGTCAACCTCACGGGTACGCTCAGCCTGCTGGAAGCCAGCGTCGCGAGCGGGACGAGCCGGTTCGTGTTCACATCGACCACGTCGCTGATGATTTCGACCGCGATCCGCGACGGCGTTGGCGAGGCCGCGATATGGATCAACGAAACGCTCGCGCCGCTCGAACCGCGCAACATCTACGGCGTGACCAAGCTGGCCGCAGAACAGCTTTGCCGCCTGTTCCACACCGAACACCACCTGCCGGTGATCGTGCTCCGCACCGCGCGTTTCTTTCCCGAGGACGACGACACCCACCACGCGCTGTCCGGCGATAACATGAAGGCCAACGAATTGCTCCATCGCCGCCTGACGGTCGAGGAC
>JALYTP010000186.1:0-505 GCA_030854225.1 Pseudomonadota bacterium | reverse complement strand
GAGCGCGCACCGGAGATCGGGTTCGATACGCTGATCGTCTCCGCCCCTACCCCGTTTTCACCGAGTGACGCCGCCGCACTCAAGATCGACGCCGCAGCGGTGATCGCGCGCTATTTCCCCGATGCGCCCGCGCTCTACGCCGCGCAGGGCTGGCAACTCCCGTGCGCCATCGACCGGGTATATGACGCGAGCCGGATCGAACGTGTGCTCGGTTGGCGTCCTTCGACGGATTTCGCCGCATTGCTCGCCGCGCTATGCAACGGCGCCGCCCTCCCCTTCGTGCACGATGCGAAATACGTGTCGCCGATTCTCACATCGTAACATGCGAAACGATACGCACGAAAATTACACAACGTTTTGCGGCGGCGCATCTTTCGGCTAAAGGCCCGCGCATGGCAAGCCGTCCGCTCACCCTGTACGAAAAGATTTGGGCCGCGCATATCGTCGAGACGCGCGAGGACGGGACGTGCCTGATCTATATCGACCGCCACCTCGTCCATGAGGT
>JALYTP010000185.1 GCA_030854225.1 Pseudomonadota bacterium | reverse complement strand
GTCGGGCGCGACGGGGGCCGCCGCGCGCCCGCAACTCCATTTCGAGATTCGCAAGGGCCGCATGCCCGTCGATCCGCTCGCCGAACTGCCGAGGTAGCGCGGGGTCGCGCCGCCATGCTAAGCGCCCGCCCGCAATGACCGACTATGCCTCCGATCTGCTCCGGCTGCTCGCCACGCGCGGCTATATCCACCAGCTGACCGATGCGGCCGCGCTCGACGCGCTCGCCGCGAAGCAGGTCGTGCCCGGCTATATCGGGTTCGACGCGACCGCGCCCTCGCTGCACATCGGCAGCCTCGTCCAGATCATGATGCTGCGACGGTTGCAGCAAAGTGGTCACAAGCCGATCGTGGTGATGGGCGGCGGCACGACGAAGGTCGGCGATCCGTCGGGCAAGGACGAATCGCGCCGCTTGCTGTCGGACGCCGATATCCAGGGCAACATCGCCTCGATCTTCCGCGTGTTCGAACGCTTCCTGAGGTTCGGCGACGGCCCGACCGACGCCGTGATGGTCGACAATGCCGAATGGCTCGACGCGCTCGACTACGTGCCGTTCCTGCGCGACGTCGGGCGGCACTTCACCATCAACCGCATGCTGGCGTTCGATTCGGTCAAGCTGCGACTGGAGCGCGAGCAGCCGCTGACCTTCCTCGAATTCAACTACATGATCCTTCAGGCTTACGATTTCCTCGAACTGTCGCGCCGCGCGCAGTGCCGGTTGCAGATGGGCGGGTCGGATCAATGGGGCAACATCGTCAACGGCATCGAGCTGGCGCGGCGGATCGACGGCGCCGAATTGTTCGGGCTGACCACGCCGCTCATCACCACTGCCGACGGCGCCAAGATGGGGAAGACCGCGTCGGGCGCGGTGTGGCTGAACGATGATGCCCTTTCCAGTTACGATTACTGGCAGTTCTGGCGCAACACCGCTGATCGCGACGTCGGGCGGTTCCTGCGGCTGTTCACCGATCTGCCGCTCGACGAGATCGCGCGGCTGGAGACGCTGGAAGGGGCCGGGATCAACCAGGCCAAGATCGTCCTCGCCAATGAGGCGACCGCCTTATGTCGCGGCGCCGATGCGGCGCGCGATGCGGCGGAAACCGCACGCAAGACGTTCGAGGAGGGCACGGTGGATGCCGGCCTGCCGACACTGGCGGTTACGGGGAGTATCGGCATTCTCGACGCGCTGGTCGGGCTCGGCCTGGTCGCCTCGAAGGGTGAGGCCAAGCGGCTGATCAAGGGCGGCGGCGCGCGCGTCGGGGATGAGAAAGTGACCGACGAAGCGCTCGTCATCATCGTCGGAGCCGATTCGGTGCGGATCGCGGCGGGCAGGAAGCATCACGGCCTGCTTACGGCGGCGTGATCCGGCGCGCGGTCGCGTTAGTATCAGACGAAACGATCTGAAATTCCTGCATGTTTTATGTACGGTTAGCGGTCGTTAGGCAGGTTCGTTGGGACACGCTTCACACCCGCTGCGATAGGGGTTGCCGTGGGGATAACCCGAGGGGCCAGAGATGGGACTTGCGCAGCCAGCGATGACCGAACACCGCGCGACTCCGCGCGACGAGGTTCATTACCGCGCGCGCGCCTTTGGCCCCGATGCGCAGCCGCTGACGCTGTTGATCGTCAACATGTCGGCCATGGGGCTGATGGCGCGGAGCGAGACGGCGTACAAACCGGGCGACGCGCTGCGGGTCAACCTGCCGGTCGTCGGCACCGTGGCGGCGCAGATCCGCTGGTCTCTCGGCGGGCGATTGGGGTGCGAACTCGATCGCCCGATCGACCTGGCCGATTATTACGAGCTGCTCGCGGCGTTGCTGAAGCCCAATTAACCTGACCGCAGCAGCGCGACCCCGGCGTCGCGTTCGAACAGATACAGCGCCGTCCGCGCCGCCTGCCCGCGCGCGCCGTCCAGCCCACCGTCACGATCGATCAACAACCGCGCGTCGTCATGCGCGATGGGGAGCAGCTCCCCTAGCATCTCAGGGGTCGCCAGCCGGAAGCCTGCTTCGCCCGACTGTCGTGTGCCGAGCAATTCCCCTGCACCGCGCAGTCGCAGGTCTTCCTCGGCGATGCGGAAGCCGTCATTGGTCTCGCGCATCAGGGCGAGCCGCGCCCGCGAGGTTTCCCCCAGCGCGCTTCCACGGATCAGCAGGCAGTTCGATTTGCCGCTCCCCCGCCCGACGCGCCCGCGCAACTGGTGAAGCTGGGCAAGGCCGAAACGGTCGGCATGTTCGATCACGATCAGCGTCGCATTGGGCACGTCGACCCCGACCTCGATCACTGTCGTCGCGACCAACACACCGATGCGGCCGGACGCGAAATCGGCCATCGCCGCGTCCTTGTCGGGTCCTTTCATCCGCCCGTGGACCAGCCCGACCCGATCCCCGAACCGTGCCTTCAACGTCTCTGCGCGCGCCTCGGCGGCGGCAAGGTCGCTCTTCTCGCTTTCCTCGACCAGCGGGCACACCCAATATGCCTGCCCACCATCGGACAGGTGCCGTGCGAGCGCATCGACCACCTCGGGCAACCGATCCTCGGAAATCACCCGAGTCTCGATCGGTTGGCGCCCCGGCGGCATTTCATCCAGCCGGCTGACATCCATCTCGCCATAATTGGCCAGCGTCAGCGTGCGCGGGATCGGGGTCGCGGTCATCGCCAGCAGGTGCGGCGAAATGCCCTTGGCCTGTAGCATCATGCGCTGCGCGACGCCGAAGCGGTGCTGCTCATCGACCACGATCAACCCGAGGTCCTTGTAGGTCACGGCCTCCTGGAAGATCGCGTGGGTGCCGATGAGGATATGGATCGCGCCCGACGCCAGCCCCATCAGCGTCGCCTCGCGCACCCGCCCCTTGTCGCGCCCGGTGAGCACCGCGATCTCGACCGGCAGCCCGGCGAGCTGGCGGCGCAGCGCCTCATAATGCTGGCGCGCAAGAATCTCGGTCGGCGCGAGCAACGCCGCCTGCGCGCCCGCCTCTACCGCCGTGAGCATGGCGAGCGCGGCAACCAGCGTCTTGCCCGACCCGACATCGCCCTGCAGCAACCGCAGCATCGGCTGCGCCTGCGCCAGATCGCCCTCGATCTCGCGCACCGTCCGCGCCTGCGCACCGGTCAGCGTGTAGGGCAATTGCAGCGCATCGCGCAGCCGCCCGTCCCCGGCGAGCGCCCTGCCCCGCCGCTTGCGCGTATCCTGCCGCACCAGCATCAGCGCGAGCTGATTGGCGAGAACTTCATCGTACGCCAGCCGTTCGCGCGCCTTGGCGTCGGACGGATCGGCATGCACCCGCGCCAGCGCCTCGCGCCAGCCGGGCCATTGATGCTTTGCGAGCAACCCCGGCTCGATCCATTCGGGCAGATCGGGCGCGCGCTCGATCGCCTGCGCGGTCAGCTGCCCCATCCGCCGCGAGGTGATCCCTTCCGACAACGGATAGATCGCCTCGCGCCCATCACCCGCTTCCTCATCCAGCGCGTGGACGTAATCCGGGTGGACGATCTGCAAATCCTCCCCGTACATTTCCAGCTTGCCCGACACGCGGCGCGGCTCGCCGAGCGGGAGCAGTTTCTTCACCCACCCGCCGCTGCCGCCGAAATAGACCAGGCTGACGTAATTGCCGAGCGCGTCGGTTGCCTGCACCCGCGTCGGCCCACGACCGGCACTTGATCGGTAATCTACCGGCGTCAGTGTGATCGCGATCGTCCGTCCCGCGTCGCTCGTCATCAGCTCGTCGCGGGGCACGCGGTCGATGAACCCGGTCGGCAAATGGAACGCGACATCGACCAGGCGCGCCAGCCCCAGCCGATCGAGCGGCTTGGCGAGGCCGGGGCCGATGCCTTTCAGCGCCGTCACCTCGGCGAAGAGCGGGTTGAGGATATCGGGGCGCATGTCTATCTGCGCTTCCTAGCCTCAGCCGACCGCGCAGCAAAGCGTCGTCGGCCAATCGTCGTTGGGAATTTATGGATCGCGAGACTCGCCTCAAACGCCTGCACTTCCGCAGTCACCACCGCGGCACGCGCGAAGCCGACATGCTGATCGGCGGGTTCTTCGACGCGCGCTCGGCGGGATGGGATGCGGGCGAGATCGACTTTTTCGAGGCGCTGCTGGAGGAACAGGACGTGGACATCATGGCCTGGGCGATCGGCACGGCGGACGTGCCTGCGCGGTGGCAAGGCTCGATTCTCGAGGCGCTCAAGATGCTGAATTACGTGCCGATCGCTGAATAATGCTGCTTTCCGGCGAAGGCC
>JALYTP010000184.1 GCA_030854225.1 Pseudomonadota bacterium | reverse complement strand
GCGCAAGGCGCTGACACTGGGCGCCCTCGCCGCGCGGCAGGACGACAAGCGCACCGCCAGTTGCGCCGCCGACATGCACTATTCCGCCGGCTGGGCGACGCGCCTTCCCGCCGATCTGCCGCTGATCCCGGACGCGCGCGTTTCCGAGGCGGCGGGCGTGCAGACCCCGGCGTGCAGCGTGCGCGCGGTGACCTTCGCGACCGCCGCGCCGCTGCAACGCGTGCTCGATTATTACTACACGCACGCGATCGGCGCGGGGTATGCGGCGGGCCATCAGGCGAACGGCGCGGAGCATATCCTCGGCGGCACGCGCCAGCGCGACGGCGCGGCGTTCACGCTGTTTGTCAAAGCCCGCGCGGATGGCGGGACCGATGTGGATCTGCTCGCCAATAACGGCCGCTGAACCCGACCCTCGTCACCAAGGTTCTCAAGCGCGCGCATCCGCGCTAACGCGGGCGCCATGTATTCCCTGTTTCTCGTGATGGCCGGCGGCGCGCTCGGCGCCGGCGCGCGGCATCTGACCGGTCGTGGCACCCTGTTGCTGCTTGGGCCGGGCTATCCTTTTGGCACGCTGGCGGTGAACCTGCTCGGCGGATTCGCGATGGGGGTGCTCGTCGGCAGCCTCGCGCGGATGACGGTGCCGGGCGAAACCTGGCGACTGCTGCTGGGCGTCGGCGTGCTCGGCGGGTTCACGACCTTTTCCAGCTTCTCGCTCGATACCGTCAACATGATCCAGCGCGGCGATTGGGGGGTGGCGTTCGGCTATATCCTGGTGTCGGTGATCGGATCGATCGCCGCGCTGATCGCGGGCCTCGCGATCGCGCGGGTGGCGGCATGAGCGACGCCCCTTCACCGCAGGGCGATGTCCGCCAGTTCAACGTCGGGTACGACGATGACGGCATCCGGCTCGATCGCTGGTTCAAGCGGCATCTGCCCGACACCAGCTTCACCACCGTGGCGAAATGGGCGCGCACGGGACAGCTCCGCGTCGACGGCGCGCGCGCGACCCCGGGGGACCGGATCGCGGCGGGGCAATCGATCCGCATCCCCCCTGCCGAACCGGTCCGCGCCGATGCACCCAGGAAGCGCGAGCGAGCGCCGCTGAGCACGGAACAGACCGACCTTATCCGCGATCTCGTCATCCACCGCGACCGCCAGGCGATCGTCATCAACAAGCCGCCGGGCCTCGCGACGCAGGGCGGCACCAAGACGCACGAACATGTCGACGGCCTGCTCGACGGGTTGCAGTTCGATGGCGAGAGCCGCCCCAAGCTGGTCCACCGGCTCGACAAGGATACGTCGGGCGCCCTGCTCATCGCGCGCACCACGCGCGCGGCGGCGTTCTTCGCCAAGGCGTTCTCCTCGCGGTCGGCCAAGAAGGTGTATTGGGCGCTGGTCGTCGGCGTGCCGTCGATCGAGGACGGGATGATCGAGCTGCCCATCGCCAAGCAACCCGGCAGCGGCGGCGAGAAGATGCATGTCGATGAGACGGAAGGTGCCCCCGCGCGCACCCGTTACCGCGTGATCGAGATTGCCGGCAACCAGACCGCCTGGGTCGAGCTGCGCCCCTATACCGGCCGCACACACCAGCTGCGCGTCCACATGGCGGCGATCGGCCACCCGATCGTCGGCGACGGCAAATATGGCGGGCAGGCCGCGTTCCTGACGGGCGGGATCAGCCGCAAGATGCACCTCCACGCGCGGCATCTGCGCATCGAACATCCCGATGGCGACGGCGTGATCGACGTCGATGCCGAGCTGCCGCTGCATTTCGCCGAAAGCCTCAAGCAACTCGGCTTCGACCAGATGCTCGGCAACCACATGCCGCTCGACGAGCCGCCGCCGCCGAGCCGCGCGGTCAAGAAGCAGCAGGCGCGCCAGCACGCCAAGACCGTCCGCAAGGAGCGCAAGGGCGAACGGCGGAGTCGCGGCGGCGCCGCCCCGGTTCGCAGGGGCGCGTCCAGGGTCAAGAAACCGGGTCCACGGGAGAAACCCTGAATGCAACCGACAACGCCGTATAGCTGGAAAGAACGCGACGCGATGCGCGCGCTGGTGCGCGAACTCGGCTTCGGCACATTGGCCGCCGCGACGCCCGATGGCCCGCGCGTCACATACGCGCCGATCGTATGGCTCGACGACGACACGCTTGGCCTGCACCTTGCGCGGGGCAACGCCCTCGCGCGTCATCTCGAAGGCGCGGCGGCGGTGTTCAGCGCGCTCGGGCCGGACGGCTATATCAGCCCCGACTGGTACGGGCTCGACGCCAACCAGGTCCCGACCTGGAACTATGTCGCGGTCGAGCTTGAAGGGACGATGCGGCGCATGGACCACGACATGCTCGTCGCGCAACTCGACCAGATTTCGGCCGAGCAGGAAAACAAGCTCGACAAGGTGCCGTGGACCCGCGCGAAGATGGACCCGGCGCGGTTCGACAAGCTGGCCAGGGCGATCATCGGCTTCCGGCTCGAGATCGGGACATGGCGGGGGACGATCAAGCTCGGCCAGGACAAGCCCGAGGCCGCACGGCACGCCGCCGCCGATGGCGCGCGAGGATCGGGGCGGCCGGGTATCGCGCACTGGATGCGCTCACTTTGAACCGGCTCGCCTTGTTCGATTGCGACGGCACGCTGGTCGATAGCCAGGCCAATATCTGCACCGCGATGGAACGGACGTTCACCGCTGCCGCCCTCCCCGTTCCCTCGCGCGAGGGGATCCGCCGTGTCGTCGGGCTGAGCCTGGTCGAGGTGATCCGCGTGCTGTTGCCCGACGCCGATGACACGCGCCACCGTGCGCTGGCCGAGGGATACCGGGCGACGTTTTTCCAGATGCGCATATCGGGCCAGTTCGATGAGGAGCCGCTGTTCGACGGCATCATCGTCGCGCTCGATGCGCTTGCCGCCGCCGGGTGGATGTTCGGCGTGGCCACCGGAAAATCCGACCGCGGGCTGGCCCATGTCCTCGCGCACCACGGCCTCGCGGATCGCTTCGTCACGCTCCAGACCGCCGACCGCCACCCCTCCAAGCCGCATCCCTCGATGATCGAGCTGGCGATGACGGAGGCGGGCGCGGCGCCCGAAACCACGGTGATGATCGGCGACACCAGTTACGATATGCTGATGGCGCGCGCCGCCGGGGCGAGGGCGCTGGGGGCGGGCTGGGGCTATCATCCGCCGCACGAACTGATCGCGGCGGGAGCCTATGACGTCGCGGCAACCGCCACCGATCTGCCGCGCCTGATGGAGAGCTTATGACCGATCCGGCCGCCACCGCGCGCAACCGCTACCTCATCATCGCCGCGACGCGCATCGCCGGATCGCTCGGCGCGATCCTCGGCGTGATCCTGCTCGCCCACGCGCATGGCTGGCCGACCAAGGTGTTAGGCATCGCGATCGTCCTGTCGGCCCTATACATGATAGCCACCGTCCCCGCCGCGCTCGCCCACCGCTGGCGCTCGCCGCCGCGCGAATGAGGCCGGTTCAATGAAACGTTTCTGGACGGACGTGACGGTCGATCCCGATGGTTCGATCCGGCTCGACGCCAAGCCGGTGCGCACCCCCCGCCGCACCCCGCTCGCCCTGCCCTCGGCCGCCCTGGCCGAGGCGGTGGCGGACGAATGGCGCGCGGTCGAGGGCAGGGTCGATCCGCAGGCGATGCCGCTGACCGGCCTCGCCAACGCCGCGATCGATCTCGTCTCGCCCGATCCCGCCGCTTTCGCCGCGGGCCTGGCGGCCTATGGCGAGACCGATCTGCTCTGCTACCGCGCCGACTCGCCGGAGGATCTCGTCACCCGGCAGGCAGCGGCGTGGGATCTGCTGCTCGATTGGGCGCGGGGGCGTTACGACGTGCATTTCGAGGTCACCGCCGGGATCATGCACCGCCCCCAGCCCCCCGCGACGATCGCGCGACTGGGCGAGGCGATCGCGGCGCGCTCGGCGTGGGAACTCGCCCCGCTGTCCCCGATCGTGACGATCACCGGCACGCTGGTCGGTGCGCTCGCGCTCGCCGAGGGCGCGGTGGACGGGGATGCGTTGTGGGACGCAGCCCACCTCGACGAGATGTGGCAGGCCGAACAATGGGGCGCCGACCCGCTCGCGATCGGTGCGCGCGAGGCGCGGCGGCGGGATTATGACGCGGCGGTGCGGTTTCTATCACTCGTCTAAGAGTCTGACTCATAATCATTACGTTGTGATTTCATAGGCTTGCGATCCTTCGCGTGATGAGTTGGATCGAAGCGAGGTATAGCCA
>JALYTP010000183.1 GCA_030854225.1 Pseudomonadota bacterium | reverse complement strand
GGCATGAACCGCGCCCTCGTCGCGACGCTCGCTGTCGGCGCCGCGCTCACCGTCGCGTGGCCCGCCACGGCGCAGGACTCGATGCGGGGCATGGCCGTGAAGGGCATGAAGATGCCGATGCCGGCGCCTGCGAAGAAGAAGACGGCACCGGCCACACCCGTGAAGAAGCCGCCCGCCAGCGCGTCCGCCGCGAAGCCGGTGCGTGCTCCGAAGGCGCCCGCGAAGGCGATGGACGGCATGGATATGTCGGGCGGTGCCAGGGCCCCGGCCGGCCAGTCGATGCCCGGCATGGACATGGCGGGCGGGACCAAAGCGGGCGCCTCCGCCCCGACGACGATGCCCGGTATGACGACGCCCGGTATGGCGATGCCCGACACGCAGGCGAGCGGCACCGCGCTTCCGGCGGGCAACGCCCCCGCTCCGCCGCCGCCGACCGGTCATTATGCCGATCGCTTCTTCCCCCCCGCCGACATCCACAAGGCGCATCGCGCGATGATGAAGGAGCAAGGCGGGCGCAATTTCTCGCAGATCATGTTCAACCTGGCCGAATATCAGATTCGCGACGGCAAACATGGCTATCGCTGGGACGGCGAGGGCTGGTTCGGGGGCGACATCAACCGGCTGGTGATCAAGACCGAGGGCGAAGGCACGTTCCGCCAAGGCATCGACAGCGCGGAGGTCCAGGCGCTCTACAGCCGCGCGGTTGGTCCCTATTTCAACCTTCAGGCCGGCGTCCGCCACGATTTCCAGCCATCGCCGACCCGCACCTACGCGACGGTCGGCTTCGAGGGCCTGGCGCCCTATATGTTCGAGGTCGGGGGGGCGGCGTTCCTGTCGAACAAGGGTGAGGTGCTGGGGCGGCTTGAAGGCTATTACGACCAGCGGATCACGCAGCGCCTGATCCTCCAGCCGCGGGTCGAACTCAACCTGTCGGCGCAGGACGTGCCCGAGCACCGGCTGGGCGCGGGGCTGACCAACGCCGAGCTGGGCCTGCGTCTCCGCTACGAGATCGTGCGCGAGTTCGCGCCCTATATCGGCGTATCCTATGATGCGAAGACAGGGCGGACCGCCGATTTCGCGCGTGCCGACGGCAAGGATGCGACCTCGACCAGCCTGGTCGCTGGCGCGCATTTCTGGTTTTGACGGGTGGCCGAACAGCAAGAGGATCGATCATGGACCGAGCAAATTTTCGCCGTCACCTGCCGAGCGCCGCGTTCGTGGCGGTCGCCTCGGTCGCGCTCGCCTTGCTCGTCGCGCTGCTGGTTTATTTCGGTGCCTATGACATCGCCGCCGATGCGCCGCACACCCGGCCGGTCTACGCCTTGCTCGACAGTCTGCGTGATCGCTCGATCGCGGTGCGCGCGCGCGGCATTGCGCCGCCGGCCGATTTGAACGCGCCGCTGCGCATCTCGACCGGTGCCGGGCTCTACAACGAAATGTGCACCAGCTGCCACCTCGGCCCCGGCGTCGAGCGCAGCGAGTTGAGCCAGGGGCTATATCCGCAGGCGCCCGAACTCGTGGCGCCGCAGGACATGACCCCTGCCCAGCAGTTCTGGATCATCAAGCACGGCGTCAAGCTGAGTGCGATGCCCGCCTGGGGGAAGACCCATCCCGATCCGCTGATCTGGGATATGGTGGCGTTCATCCGAAAGCTGCCGGGGATGACGCCCGCACAATATAAACGATTCGTCGCAACCGCGCCGGGCGACCATGACGAGATGATGATGGACATGCCGGCCATGAAGAATTCCCGGTAACGCCTTGTCTCGAACGTCTTGCCCAAAAGGGCGTACAGACGTCCTGTCGGCGAGTCGGCGAACGTCGACGCAGGATTTCGTACCCTGGCGCAAAGGTGAAACTCGATGCTCGAAGAATTTGGCCCCTCGCTCTATCTCGCGAACGGGCCGGTCGTGTCGTTTCACGGCTTCCCCTATCCCACGCGGATGGCGGTCGCGCGCCTGTCGGACGGGGCGGCGTGGATATGGTCGCCGATCGCCCTGACGCCGGAATTGGCCGACGCCGTGGAAGCGATCGGCTCGGTCGGGTACATCGTCTCGCCCAACAAGCTCCACCATCTGTTCCTGGCGGGGTGGGCCAGCCGGTGGCCGGACGCACGGCTGATGGCGCCCCCTGGCCTCGCCCGCAAAATGCCGGATTTGCGGTTTGATGGCGAGCTGGCGGATACTCCCGGCGCCGGCTGGGCGGCGGACATCGATCAGGTGGTTTTTCGCGGCTCGTTCGCCATGGAGGAGCTCGTGTTCTTTCACAGAGCCTCGCGCACCGCGCTGATCGGCGACCTTATCCAGCGCTTCCCGCCGGAATATATGCGCGGACTGACCGGCCTGATGATGAAGCTGGGCGGTGTGGAGGGCGAACGGGGCAGCACGCCGCGCGATTGGCGGATGAGCTTTCTGCACCGCAAACCCGCCCGCGCCGCCCGTCGAAAGCTGCTCGATTGGCAGCCCGATCGATTGCTGATCGCGCACGGCGAATGCGCGAGGACCGGCGCGACGGCGATCATCAGCGATGCACTGAGGTGGATGTAACCGACCGGTGGAGGACAGCTGAAAACCGAAGTGCAACAGTGCTTTGAGGCCGCTCTAACTCCCCCGTTGCCGATCATATTCGGCGCGGGTGCTGGCGCCGCGTGCCTTCAACAGATCGTGGCGTGACAGGATGCCGACGACGGCACCGGTCTCGGGATCGACGATCGGTATCCGCCCTATCCCCGTCGCCACCATCCGATCCGCGACCTCGCCGATCGTGGCGGTGCGATAGGCGAAAGGCTGAGAGGCATCGGACAATATATCGGCCAGCGGCGTCTCGCGCAGCTCGCCATCGACCTGCCAACGCAGCGCATCGGACCGCGACACCAGCCCGAGCAGGCGCTTCTCCCGGTCGATCACCGGATAGCTCCGGTGGGTCGCGGCGTTGGCGAAGAACGCGACAGCCTCCCTGATCGACATCTCGCCCGGCAAGGTATCCGGGTTGGGCGTCATCATCTCTTCGGCCTGGAGGAATTCGAGCGGATCGACGGTATATTCCTGGAGGATATGGCGGCCGCGGCGCGCGATCTTCTCCGTCAGGATCGACCGGCGCATGATCAGCACGCTGACCGCATAGGCGCCCGCCGATGCCGCGATCGTCGCGGGCAGCGCATCGAAATGCCCGGTAAGCTCGACCGCGAACAACGCGCCGGTGAGCGGCGCGCGCATCGCGCCGCTCATCATCCCCGCCATCCCGATCATCGCCCAGAACCCGATCGGCCCGGGCAGAAACTGCCCGGCGAGACAACCGAGCGCGCCCCCGAGGATCAGCAACGGCGCGAGCACGCCGCCCGACGTCCCGGATCCGAGCGCGACCAGCCACACGATCGCCTTCACCACCAGCAGCGCCAGCACGACCCGCATCGTCAGCGACCCGTCGAGCAACGCCTGGATGTTCGAATATCCCGCACCCAGCACATGCGCGTCGATCAGCCCGCCGATGCCGACGACGATCCCGCCGATCGCCGGCCACCACATCCAGTGCACCGGCAGGCGGTGGAACAGGTCTTCGACGCGGTAGAGCAAGGCCGACAGCAGCGCGGCCTCGAGCCCGACCGTCGTCCCCAGGCCAAGCGCCATACCGCTCGTCTGCCAGCCGATCGTCAGCCCGGCGCCGGCGAAGGGAAATAACGGTGCCGTCCCCAACAACAGCGGCCGCCAGCCGAGCGAGACGAGCACCGCGATCACGACCGGCACGAAGCTGCGCGGCTTCCACTCGAACAGCAGGACTTCGATCGCGAGGAGGATGGCGGCGAGCGGGGTTCCGAAGATTCCCGTCATCCCGGCGGCGGCACCGGCAACCAGCAACGTCTTGCGCTCCGCTGCGCTCAACCGAAAACACTGCGCGAACAACGAACCGATCGCGCCGCCGGTCATGATGATCGGGCCTTCCGCGCCGAACGGGCCGCCGCTGCCGATCGAGATCGCCGAGGATAACGGCTTTAGGATCGCGACCTTGAGCGACAGGCGGCTTTCGCCGTAGAGGATCGCCTCGATCGCTTCGGGAATGCCGTGACCCTTGATCTTCTCCGACCCGAACCGGGCCATCAGGCCGATGAGCAAGCCGCCAATCACCGGAATCGCGACCACCGCCAGCCCGATATGCGCATCGAAGATCTCGACATGCGCGGTGGACAGGCGCCCGAACCAGAACAGGTTGGTGGCAACCGCGATCAACCTGATCAACAGCCACGCCCCGAAGGCCGCCCCCGTGCCGATCAACGACGCCGCAGCGACCAGCATGATCATGCGG
>JALYTP010000182.1 GCA_030854225.1 Pseudomonadota bacterium | reverse complement strand
CGTTTCGCCCCCTCGTAACGCCTGAACGCCGGGTGCGCGGCTGAGGGGCGCAGGCGGTAAAGCCACGAGCGGCGGTTTTCGGCGCGCGGCGCGGTGAAGGCGGTGCCGCTGAGTTGTTCGGTGTAGAGACCGAACGGGGGCCGCTGCGGCGAATTACGGCCGACGGGGAGGGCGGCGGGGACGGCCTCCGTGGCGAAGTGGTTGCCGAAGCCGGTCATGTAGGTTGCATCGGTCATTTCCGTCGGAACTCCACTCGATTCGACCCCGAAATCAAAAACGTCTTGTACGGCGTGTCGATGAGTGCCGACCGCACGGGTCCTGAACCGCTGGTCGTGTTGGCCCAATACTGCGGTCGCTTGGCACTCGGCGGCAGCTTCTCGCCGATGATTGCCTCAATCTTATAAAATGGCATGTCGAAGGTTGACAGTGTTTGTGACCTGACGTGCTTAGCAAGAGTCTCATATTTTTTCACCGTTAGTCTCCAACCCGCCGGCCCGTCGGACCCGGCAAAGCCGTGTCCTCTGGGACCGGCTTGCCGTGCCGGCCGGTCGCGCTCGGGCGCATTTGCGCCCGCGTGCGGCTAAGCCTCCGTCTTGGCCGCTACGACGCCGCGACGGATCTGGTCCAGTTCGATGCTCTCGAACAGCGCCTTGAAATTACCCTCGCCGAAGCCGTCATTGCCCTTGCGCTGGATGATCTCGAAGAAAATGGGTCCGACCATGTTCTCGGTGAAGATCTGCAGCAGCAGCCCGCCGCCCGTTTCCGGTGCGCCGTCGATCAGGATATCGCGCTTGCGCATTTCCTCGATGTCGTGGTTGTGGCCGGGCAGGCGTTTGTCGATCAGGTCGAAATAGGTCTGCGGCGTGGTCTGGAACTTGATGCCGTTGGCGCGCAATTTGTCGACCGTGCCGAAGATGTCGTCGGTCGCCAGTGCGAGATGCTGGATGCCCTCGCCCTTATAGTCCTTGATGAATTCCTCGATCTGCGAATGCTCGTCCTGGCTTTCGTTGAGCGGGATGCGGATCTTGTCGTCGGGCGCGGTCATCGCCTTGGAGAACAAGCCGGTCGCCTGACCTTCGATGTCGAAATAGCGGATCTGGCGGAAGTTGAAGAGACGCTCGTAATAATCCGCCCAATAGCTCATCCGCCCGCGCTGGAGGTTGTGCGTGAGGTGATCGAGCGTGTGCAGGCCCACGCTATGGTCGTCCACGCCCTTGCCGGTCGGCGTGAAATCGGTCTCGTAGATGTTCGATTTCTTGTCGACGAGATAGAGGTTGGCGCCGCCGATACCCTCGATCGCCGGAATGTCGAGCTCGTCTGGGCCGTTCTCGCCCTTGACCGCGACCGCGCCATTTTCGACCGCCATCGTGACGGCCTTTTCGCCATCCTCGACGCGGAAGGCCATCGCGTTGGCGCTGGGCCCGTGCGTATCGCGGAAACCCGCGACCTGGCCGGCATCATCCATGTTGAGCAGGAAGTTGATGTCGCCCTGTGCATAGCGACGGACGTTTTTCGACTTGTGGGTGCCGACATGGGTGAAGCCCATCTTCTCGAAGAGCCCGGCCAGCGCCTCCGGATCGGGCGAGGTGAATTCGACGAATTCGAAGCCGTCGAGGCCCATCGGGTTGTCGCCCGGATTTTTTGTGGCGTCGGTCATCGCAAGTCTCCGAAAGCGGAAAATGTGGTATCAGATGAAACTATATAGCGCGTTGTCGAGCGTGCGTCCACAGGATAGCGAGATAGGGATGGGAACGCTCAAGCTCGACGAATTTCTCCCGTACCGCTTGTCGATCGCGTCGAACCGCGTGTCGGCGGCGATCGCGACGGCATATCAGGCCTTGTTCGGGTTGCGGATCCCCGAATGGCGGCTGGTCGCGGTGATCGCGGAGAGTGGCGGCGTGACGCAGCAGGCGCTGGTCGTCGCGACGCGGATGGACAAGGTGAGCGTAAGCCGCGCGGCCATCGCGCTGGTCGATCGCGGGCTGGTCGAGCGCAAGCCCAATCCCGGCGACCAGCGTTCGCACCTGCTCTCGCTGAGCGAGACGGGGCGGGCGCTGTACGAAAACGTCGCCCCGAAGGCGCTCGAACTCGAAGAACAGGTGTTCGCTGCCTTCGATGCCGGGGAAGTCGCAGCGTTTCGCGCGATGCTTGACCGGATCGAGGCGGCGGCGGGCGTGCTCGATCCGACATAACGCGCGCGAACGACGGGGTTGATTGCGCACCGTCCGCTGGCCTAAGCGCCGCCAAGCCCTCCCCAGGCAGACGCGATTTTTCGAGGAGGACCGATGCCCGATACGCTCGACCGCGCTGGCCTTGCCGTTGCCGCCCCGCTTGCCACCTTTGTCGAGGAGCAGGTGCTGCCCCCGCTCGGCATCGCGGCGGAGGAATGGTGGAGGGGTGTCGCCGCGATCTTCGCCCACTTCGCGCCCGAAAATCGCGACCTGCTCGCCGAGCGCGACCGGTTGCAGGCGGCGATCGATGCGCGCTATCTGGCTGGCGAGGCGGCGGATGAAGGCTTCCTGCGCGGAATCGGCTATCTCGTCGATGAACCGGCACCGTTCACCATCGGTACGACCAACGTCGATCCCGAAATCGCGACGATGGCCGGGCCGCAACTGGTCGTGCCGAGCCTTAACGCGCGTTTCGCGCTCAACGCGGCGAACGCGCGATGGGGCAGCCTGTACGATGCGCTGTACGGCACCGATGCGCTGCCCGGCATGGCCGTGCCCGGCGGATACGATCCGGTGCGCGGGGCCGAGGTGGTCAAGGCAGCCAAGGCGCTGCTCGATCGCATCGTCCCGCTCGCGACCGGCGACTGGGCGGAACTGCGCGGCCTCGACGATCTGGAAATGCGCGATCCCGACATTTTGATCGCGCGCACCGATCGCTCCCTCCTGTTTCGCCACAATGGCCTGCACGTCGAGGTGGTGATCGACCCGGAGCATCCCGTCGGCCGCAACGATCCGGCGCATATCGCCGACGTGATCCTCGAATCCGCGCTGACGACGATCGTCGACTTGGAGGATTCGATCGCTGCCGTCGACGCCGAGGACAAGGTCGCGGCCTATGCCAACTGGCTTGGGCTGATGCGGGGCGATCTGGCCGAATCGTTCGACAAGGGCGGCACGACGATCACGCGGCGATTGAACCCGGATCGGGTGATCTGCGATGTCACCCTGCCGGGGCGCAGTCTGCTGTTCGTGCGCAATGTCGGCCATCTGATGACCACGCCCGCGGTGCGCCTGCCCGGCGGCGGCGAGGCGCCTGAAGGAATCCTCGACGCGATCATGACGAGCACGATCGCGCTGCACGATCTGCGGGGCTTGGGCGCGTTCCGCAACAGCCGCGCCGGATCGATCTACATCGTCAAGCCCAAGATGCACGGCCCGGCGGAGGCGGCGTTCACCGATCGTCTGTTCGATGCGGTAGAGGATCTTCTCGGGATCGATCGCCACACGATCAAGGTGGGGGTGATGGACGAGGAGCGCCGCACCTCGGCCAATCTCGCGGCGTGCATCCACGCGGTGAAGGACCGCATTGCCTTTATCAATACCGGGTTCCTGGATCGTACGGGGGACGAGATCCACACCGGGATGCGCGCCGGGGCGATGATCCCGAAGGCTGCGATGAGGGCGACGGCGTGGATCAAGGCGTATGAGGATCGCAACGTCCGCATCGGGCTTGCCTGCGGGCTGTCGGGCAGGGCGCAGATCGGCAAGGGCATGTGGGCGGCGCCCGACCGGATGGGCGACATGATGGCGCAAAAGATCGCGCATCCACAGAGCGGCGCGAACACCGCCTGGGTGCCGAGCCCGACCGCCGCCACGCTCCATGCGCTGCATTATCATTTCGTCGACGTATTCGCTGAGCAGGCGGCGATCGCGCGCGAGGCGGTGCCGGAGCTGACGCCGCTGCTCACCGTGCCGGTCGCGACGGATCGCAACTGGACGCCCGAGGAAGTGCGCGCCGAACTCGACAACAACGCGCAGGGCATCCTCGGCTATGTCGTGCGCTGGATCGATCAGGGGATTGGTTGTTCGAAGGTGCCCGATATCCACGACATCGGCCTGATGGAGGATCGCGCGACGCTGCGTATTTCGTCGCAGCATATGGCGAACTGGCTGCACCACGGCGTCGCGACGAGGGCGGATGTGGATGCGGCGTTCGCGCGCATGGCGGTGAAGGTCGATCTGCAGAATGCCGGCGACCCGCTCTATCGCCCGATGGCGGGTAATTCCGACAGCCTTGCCTGGCAGGCTGCGCGCGCGCTCGTGTTCGAGGGCGTCGAGCAACCCAACGGCTACACCGAGCCGCTGCTCCACGCCTTCCG
>JALYTP010000181.1 GCA_030854225.1 Pseudomonadota bacterium | reverse complement strand
GAACACGACCTGAAGCAGGAGATCACCCAGTTCATCCTTCAGATCCGACAGATCGTCGCGCGCGATCGCGTCGGCGACCTCATAGGCTTCCTCGATGGTGTATGGCGCGATCGTCGCGAACGTCTGCACATTGTCCCATTCGCAGCCGTGTTCGGGATCACGCAAACGTGTCATAATCCGAAGCAGCCGATCTATCGCACTGGAATGCTGGAAAGATCGCTGATCGGTCGGCGAGAGTGTCATCAAACGGCTCACAATTTAAATCCGATAATATACATTATGTAAAATACAATTAATTCGGAATAGGGATCAGGGTCTTGCCCTCCACACGCCATGATCGCAGGCGCGACAGAAAACTCATCCCCAATACATCGCTGTCGCCGAACGCCCCCGCCACGACCGCCGGCAGGTTGCCGGTGCTGATCGACCCGACCCGCAGCGATTCGATGGTCACAGGACGCGCCATGATTTGGCCGTTGCTCGTATCGATCATCTGGATCGTGCGGCTATCGTCGATCGCGATGTGCGCGACGCGCGCCGTATCCACCGACAACGCGGTGTCGGTGGCGCCGCTGTCGATGAGCAGCCGCCGATCGACGCCGTTGATCGAAACCTTGGCCCAGAAATGCCCATCGTCCGCCATTGGGATCCAAACATCCTGGCCGGAAACGGCCTTATCGCGACCGTAGAACAACTCGTGCGTGTCCGCGATGATCCAATCGTTGCGGCGCACCAGCGCGATCGCTACCAGAGCGAACAGGAAGATAACGATCCAAGCTGCAGTCATCATTGCCACGCGGCCGAGCGGCAAGCGCCGCGCGATCAACGCCGACAAGGGAATAACGAGCAACAGCAGATAACAGATCGCGTTGGCGGCATGATCATGCATGGCCGACCTCGAATTCCAGCCCATCG
Source organism: Pseudomonadota bacterium (assembly GCA_030854225.1). Taxonomy (GTDB): domain Bacteria; phylum Pseudomonadota; class Alphaproteobacteria; order Sphingomonadales; family Sphingomonadaceae; genus Sphingomonas. The sequence goes on along the minus strand of JALYTP010000181.1, from coordinate 3,433 downwards.
TATGCAGGCACGACATGCGCGGGCAGCGCGGCGCGCAAAGTCGTATAATCCATCGACTGATCCAGGTGCGTCAGCGCGGCGCGCTTCGGGTTCAGCTCGGCGATCCACGGCAGCGCTTGCGCCAAATGCGGATGGCTGGGATGCGGCTCGCGGCGCAGAACGTCGATGATCCACACGTCAAGGTCTTGATAGAGTGACCGCATATCGGCGGTCATCACGCTGAAATCCGTGGCGTATCCGATCGACCCGCCATCGCCCTCGAAGCGCAGGCCGGCGGAATGAATCGTGCCGTGCGGCTGATCCGTCTCGTATATCTTGATGTCGCCAATCGTGCAGCGATCGGGTAAATGCTCCAGTGTGACGGTCGGAGGATAGCCATCCTTGCCCGCGAAAACATAGTCAAAGCGCGCGCGCAGGATTGCTGCGGTCACCGGGCGCGCAAGCCCGCGAACCGGACGATGCATCGCATGACAAAGTTGCCGCAAATCGTCGATCCCGTGCGTGTGATCGGCGTGATCGTGGGTCCAGATCACCGCATCGACGCGGTCGATCTCGACCACGAGCAACTGCTCGCGCATATCCGGGCCGGTATCGACGAGGATGCGCGTCGTCGCGGTTTCGATCAAGATGGAGACGCGCGTTCGCCGGTTGCGGGGCTCTGTCGGATCGCACGCGCCCCAATCGTTACCGATACGCGGCACCCCCGATGATGTTCCCGAACCGAGGATGCGCACTTTCATGCCAGCGTTTTCGCAAAGAGGGCATGAAAGTTCGCGCACGTGGCATCGGCCAGCATTTCGGCATCTTCGCCGCGCAGATCCGCCAGGAACAGGCATGTGTCGGCGACGAACGCCGGCTCCCCCGTTTTACCGCGATGTGGAACCGGCGCGAGGAACGGCGCGTCCGTTTCGATCAGCAATCGGTCGAGCGGCAATTTGGCCGCCGTTTCCTGGAGGTCCCGTGCATTCTTGAACGTGACGATCCCCGAAATCGAGATGTAAAACCCCAGATCGAGCGCCTTGTCGGCAAAATTGCCGCTCGCCGTGAAGCAGTGGATCACGCCAGGATAGGCCCCCTGCTTCATCTCCTCTCGCAGGATCGCGGCGGTATCATCTTCGGCGTCACGGGTATGAACGACGAGGGGCAATTGCGTCTCACGACACGCCGCGATGTGCGCGCGAAAGCTCCGCTGCTGCTGCGCGCGATCCGAATGATCGTAATAATAATCGAGCCCACTTTCCCCGATGCCGACGACGCGCGGATGCGCCGCGCGCGACACCAGCTTGGCAGTATCAACATGCGGATGCTGATCGGCCTCGTGCGGATGGATGCCCACCGTCGCCCAGACATCGGGCTCGCGCTCGGCCACCGCGACGACCTCATCCCACTCGCGCTCTCGGGTCGAGATGTTGAGCATCGCCACTACCCCGGCTTGCCGCGCGCGCATCAGCACATCGGCCTGATGCTCGGCCAAGCCCTTGTAATTCAGATGGCAATGGCTGTCCGCGAGCTTCATGCCGGCGCCGTTTCGAGCCGTGGGAACACCCCGCTCGGCACCGGGAGCATGGTGCCCGCCGCGATCGGGCAATTGAGCGCGTCGAAATTGCGAACGTCGGTCCCCTGCCCGAGCAGATCGAGCAACTTGTCGGCGCTATCTGGGATCGCCCAGCGCGCCATGATGGCGATGCGGCGCACCGCCTCGGCCGCGTAATAAAGGATCGTGTCCGCCCGCGCCGGATCGGTCTTGCGCACGCTCCACGGGGCCTGATCGGCAAAATACTGGTTGGCGTCGCGCGCGGCCGACCAGATCGCCTCGAGCGCGGTGTGGATTGCGAGGATTTCCATTGCCGCGACCATGCCGGTTTGCGCTGTGGAAACGCTTTCCACCAAAGCCTCTTCCGCTGCCCCGACTTCACCCGCCGACGGTAACACGCCATCGCAATTGTTGGCGATGATCGACAGGCATCGCTGCGCGAGATTGCCGAGGTTGTTCGCCAGATCGGCGTTGCACCGCGCGACGATTGCATCCTCGGAATAACTGCCGTCCTGCCCGAAGCTAACCTCACGCAGCAGGAAATAGCGCAGCGGATCGACCCCGAAGCGATCGATCAGTTCGATCGGATCGGTTACATTGCCGACCGATTTCGACATCTTCTCCCCTCGATTGAGCAGGAAGCCGTGGCCAAATACCTGGCGCGGCAGCGGAATGCTCGCGCTCATCAGGAAAGCCGGCCAGTAAACCGCATGGAATCGAACGATATCTTTGCCAATCAGATGCAGATCGGCCGGCCAGTATTTCGCCAGCGGCCCGGCCATGTCAGGATAGCCGATCCCGGTAAGGTAATTGGTGAGCGCATCGACCCACACGTACATAACGTGCCCATCGCAACCCGGCACCTTGACCCCCCAATCGAAACTGGTGCGCGACACAGACAGATCGGACAGCCCGCCCTCGACGAAGCGCAGGATTTCGTTGCGACGCGCGTCGGGCCGAATGAAATCGGGGTTGGCGGCGTAGAAATCGAGCAACGGTTGCTGGTATTTGCTCAACCGGAAGAACCACGTTTCCTCGGCGGTCCATTCCACCGGCGTGCCTTGCGGGGAGAGTTTCGCGCCGTCTTCCCCGTCGACCAGCTCCTTTTCGTCGTAAAATGCCTCGTCGCGGACTGAATACCAACCCTCGTAGCGGTCGAGATACAGGTCACCGGCGTCCGACATCGCTTGCCATATGGCCTGGCTAGCCGCGTGGTGATCGGGCACGACCGTGCGGATGAATCGATCAAATGAAATATTAAGACGGTCATCCATTTCTTTGAAATAGGACGACATTTCATCTGCCAACGCGCGCGTCGTAACTCTGCGATCTCGCGCTGCCTGGACCATCTTCAACCCGTGTTCGTCGGTTCCTGTCTGGAACCGCACGTCGCGCCCCTCCTGGCGATGATAGCGCGCGATCGCGTCGGCGGCGATGGCCTCATAGGCATGCCCGATATGCGGCCGCCCGTTGGGATAGGAGATTGCGGTGGTGATGTAATAGGGTTCGGCCATGCCGCGGCTCTAGCGCGGTTTTCCGGGGGGTGGAACCACCCGCGTCTTCGACCGCGATCTGACCGAGAAGATCAGGCGCGCGGCGCCAGCGTCGCCACCAGACCGGCCATCTCGAACACCGTCGCCTGCGCATCCAGCGATAACCCGCGTGCGCTGGCGGCAAGCGAGCGGGCGGCATCGTAACTGTCGAGCGCGGTGCGCAGCGCCTGTCCCTGTCGCCCGGGTGCCGCCGCCGCAATGAAGGCGGGCGCGCGGTCGAGGAACGCTTCGTAGCGCGGTTGCGCGGCCTTGGGTGCGAGGGCCTTGGCCAGTTTCGCGCGCTGGGCATTGCTGGGGTCGCCGTCCCCCGCGATGGCGGTCATCGCATTGTCGAGCGCGGCCATGT
>JALYTP010000180.1 GCA_030854225.1 Pseudomonadota bacterium | reverse complement strand
CCCAATAGGTCACGCGCGGATCGTTCAATCCGCCCGAGATGAACAGCGGCGGATAGTCGTGCGGCGCAACTTGATCGTACGGCGAATAGGAGCGGATGAGTTCGAACGCCGCCTCGTCCTCGATCGGGTTGCCCCATTCGGGCCATTCGCCCGGCGTCAGCGGGAGGTCCGCGTCGAGCATGGTGTTGAGCACATCGACGAAGGGCACGTCGGCGATCACCGCGCCCCACAGTTCGGGGTCGGAATTGACCACCGCGCCCATCAATTCGCCCCCCGCCGACCGCCCGGCAATCGCGATCCGGCCCGCGCTGGTCCACCCGTCCGCGATCAACCCCTTCGCCACATCGACGAAATCGTTGAACGTATTCATGCGCTTGTCGAGCTTGCCGTCATGATACCATTGCTGGCCGAGATCGTCGCCGCCACGGATATGCGCGATGGCATAGGCGAAGCCGCGATCGAGCAGCGACAGCCGCCCGGTCGAGAAACCCGGCGGGATGGCATAGCCGTAGGCGCCGTAGGCGTAGAGGAACAGCGGCCGCGATCCGTCGCGCGGGAAGTCGCCCCCGCCTTCCTCCGGCTTGTAGACGATCGACACCGGCACCTGCGTCCCGTCGCGCGCGGTGATCTTCAGCCGCTCGGTGCGGTATTTCCCGCCGTCATACCCGCTCGGGATTTCCTGCACCTTGAGCGTGGTCAGCTCACCGCTCACCACATCGTAATCGTAGGTCGTGCCGGGCGTCACCATCGATTCGTACCCGACCCGCAGCACCTGCATGTCATATTCTGGGTTGTCGCCCAACCCGGCATCGTAACTCGCCTCGGGAAAGGCGATGCGCTGGCCGGTGGCGGGCGTGTCGTAGCGGTGGATCGCGATCTGATCGAGCCCGTCCTCGCGCCCATCGACGATGAAGAAGTCCTTGAAACACTCCACCCCGGTCATGTAGAAATGCGGTGACGGCGCGATCAGCTCGCGCCACTCGCCCGGCCGCGCGATCGGCGCGGTGACGAGCCGCCACATCGGATCGGTATCGTTGGTGTGGATGAACAGCGTGTCGCCGTGCGTGTCGACATCGTATTCGCGGCCCGTCCGGCGCGGCGCGACGCAGATTTGTCGGGCCAGCGGATCGCTCGCCGGAACCAGCCACACCTCGCTCGTCACATGGTCGCCGGTGCCGATGACGATCCACCGCCGGTCGCTCGTTTCGGATACGCCGACGCGGAAGCCCTCATCGGCTTCCTTGAACAGCTCGATGTCGTCGGCCGGTGCGGTGCCGAGCTTGTGGAAGAGAATCCTGTCCGTGCGCCACTGTTCGTTGGCGAGGCCGTAGAGGAACCCGCCGTCATCCGCCGCCCAGACGATCTCGGAGAGCATGCCGGGGATGATCTCGGGCAGGTGCTCGCCGGTGTCGAGGTTCCTGACCCGCACCTCGAACCGCTCCGAGCCGTTATCGTCGATCGCATAGGCGAGCAGATCGCCCCTGTTCGACACCGACAGCGCGCCGAGCCGGAAATACTCCTTGCCGTCGGCCAGCGCGGGTTCGTCGAGGATCAACTGGTCCTCACCCCCTGCAACCGGCCTGCGCCACCATTGGCGGTACTGCCCCCCGGTCTCGAACGCGGTCCAGTACAGCCAGTCGCCGTCCTTTTGCGGCACCGAGCTATCGTCTTCCTTGATCCGCCCCTTCATCTCTTCGTAGAGCCGGTCGGTCAGCGCCTTGTGCGGTGCCATCACCGCCTCGAAATAGGCATTCTCCGCCTCGAGATAGGCCAGCACGTCCGTGTCGGTGACGGCCGGATAGTTCGGATCCTTCAACCAGGCATAAGGGTCGTCGATCGTGATCCCGTGCACCGTGAAGGCATGCGGGCGGGTCGCGGCGACGGGGGGCGTGGGGGCTTTGCTCATGCTCGGGCTGTAGGCGGCGCGGCGGGACGGGGGCAAGGGTTGCTGGTGGGTGGTGAGCGGTCGAGCGGCTTTACGGTCGGGACGAAGCGATCGCTGCCACCGATGAAGGATCGGGAGAGCTCGAAAGCTAGACCCGACCAGTCCGCAAGGCCCTCGACCAATCGATGCGACCATTGGCTTCGGCGTCTCGGGCGGCCTGCTCCCAGTCATATTCGACTTCATGCACGTCCACCTTCCAGCAGCCGCCCTCATCCGACAGGACGGCATAGCGTGCATGGGGCGATCCGCTCTCCACCAGATGAACGTGTGGACGATCATCGTCATATGCAGGAAGGCCGACGCTTCCCGGATTTGCGATCACGCGTCCGTCATCGAGCGTCACCACGCGTTGGACGTGCGAATGGCCGCACAGAATCACCGCCGCATCGATACTGCCGGCGCGCTGTTCGACTTCAGCGCGAGTCGCTGGCCGAAGCCCTTCCTCGGTTACCGTCTCCAGAAAGTAGGTCACGTCGCTGTCAGGGGTGCCATGAACGAGCAGCACGTCGTCGGAGAGCCTCAATGTCGTGGGCAGTGCGGCTAGCCAGGCAAGGTGCTCAGGCCGCAGGGTCTCGACAGCATGGCGATCGGACAATCCCATGCATTCGGCGGTCTGATCCAATAACTGGCGTTCGTGGTTGCCGCGTATCGTCGGCAATCCGAGAGGCATCAATCGATCAGCCGTTTCCCGTGGGAACAGGCCACCTGAGCAAATGTCCCCGAGATTGACGATCTGCTCGACCTGCCGGGTAGCAGCGTCGGCCAGGACGGCATCGAGAGCGGCGACATTTCCATGGATGTCGGAGATTACAGCGATCTTCATCGCGACCTTCTATCGAACGAGCCCCGCCTGCATAACCCAGCGCGTACCGCTGCTTTCAGCGTAGCGTGATCTCGGCCGCAACATCGGTTTCCGGGGCTGCACTTGCACAACCAGTCACCTCCGCCCCCCTCTGTCCTACATCCCGAAAATCTGGCACGTTGCCCCGATGATCGCCGACCGTTCATCGTCCGCCACCGATTTGCGCCGCGTCATGCCGCCGCGCATCGGTGTCGGGCGTGTGAAGTTTCTAAACATTCGCCTCTGCTGGAGCCATTGATGTCCACCTATGCCGCCCGCCTCTCCGCGCTTCGCGACCAGCTCAAGCGCGACCGGCTCGACGGGTTCGTCGTGCCGCTGACCGATGAACATATGAGCGAATATGTCGGCGCCTATGCCCAGCGGCTCGCCTGGCTCACCGGGTTCCAGGGCTCGGCGGGGTCGGCGGTGGTGCTGCCGCAGGAGGCGGCGATCTTCACCGACGGGCGCTACACGCTGCAGGTGCGCGAGCAGGTCGATGGCACGCACTGGGCTTATGTCGATGTCCCGGCGACCAGCATCGCGTCCTGGCTCGGCGGTCATGCGCCGACCGGCGGGCGGATCGGTTATGATCCGTGGCTCCACACCCGCCAATGGGTCGATGAAGCGTCGCAGGCGCTGGCGGCGCGCGGCGCCACATTGGTGCCGGTCGATACCAACCCGGTCGATGCGATCTGGCCCGATCGCCCCGCGCCCTCCGACGCCACGCTCACCGTTCAGGACCAGGCCCAGGCGGGCAAGTCGTCCGCCGAAAAGCGCGCCGCGATCGCCGACTGGCTGGTCGAGCACAAGGCCGATGCGGTGGTGCTCTCGGCGCTCGATTCGATCGCCTGGACGCTCAACGTGCGTGGCGGCGACGTGGCGCACACCCCCGTCGCGCTGGCTTATACGATCATCAACGCCGACGGCACCGCCGATCTGTTCGTCGCGCCGGAAAAGATGACCGACGCGGTAGCGCAGCATCTCGGCAACGCGATCCGCATCCATGATCGCACCGCCTTCGCGCCCGCGCTGGGCCAATTCGCGGGCAAGCGCGTCGCCGCCGATCCCGAGCGCGCGGTAGCGGCGATCTTCGGTGCGCTGGAGACGGGCGGCGCCACGGTGCTGGCGCAGCGCGACCCTACCGTGCTGGCCAAGGCGACCAAGAACCCGGCCGAGATTGCCGGGCACAAGGCGGCGAGCGCGCGCGACGGCGCGGCGTTGATCCGCTTCCTCAAATGGGTCGAGGAGGAGGCGCCCAAGGGCGGGCTGGACGAATTGATCTGCGCCGCCAAATTGCGGGAATTCCGCGCCGCGACGGGTGTGCTCAAGGATTCCTCGTTCGACACCATCTCCGCCACCGGCGCGCACGGCGCCAGCCCGCATTACCATTCGACCCCGGAGTCGAACGTCGTGCTTGAACCGGGCCAGCTCTACCTGATCGATTCAGGCGGACAATATCGGGACGGCACGACCGACGTGACCCGCGTGATCCCGATCGGCGAACCGACTGAGGAGATGCGCGACCGCTTCACCCGCGTGTTGAAGGGCCATATCGGCCTCGCCACCGCGATCTTTCCG
>JALYTP010000179.1 GCA_030854225.1 Pseudomonadota bacterium | reverse complement strand
AAAATGGCGAGAAACACGTTGATGAGCAAGAAATTGACCAGATTGTCCGCCACGAACCCGCGCGCGCCGGTCTGCGGCAACGCACCTCCCTGCGCCGCCACGAACCATCCCAACGCGATCGCCCCGACACCCGCGAGCACCAGGTTGGTCACCGGCCCGGCCAGCGCGACCAGCGCCATGTTCCACCGCGGATTGCGCATCCGGTTCGCGACGACCGGCACCGGCTTGGCCCAGCCGAACACCGGCGCATGTGCGATGGCGAGGAACATCGGCACCACGATCGTCCCGACCGGATCGACATGGCGCAGCGGGTTGAGGCTCAATCGCCCGCGATCCTGCGCGGTGCGATCGCCGAACAACCGCGCGACGAAACCGTGCGCGACCTCATGAAAGACGATCGCGATGACGAGCGGGATCAGCCAGACCGCGACCTGATAGACGACATTCTGGTTCACCGGGGTGCCACCTCATCGAGGGCAGCGGTGAAGTGCCGGCGGCACAAGGCGACATAGCGGTCGTTACCGCCGATCTCGGTCTGCGCGCCCTCGCGCACCGCGCGGCCCTCGCCATCGACGCGCAAATTCATCGTCGCCTTGCGCCCGCATTCGCACACGGATTTCAGCTCGACCAGCGAATCGGCAATCGCCAGCAACCGCGCCGATCCGGGGAACAACGCCCCCTGGAAATCGGTGCGCAGCCCGTATGCGAGGACGGGGATGCCATCTATATCGGCCAGCGCGGCGAGCTGATCGACCTGTGCGGGGATGAGAAACTGCGCTTCGTCGACCAGTACGCAGGCCGGCACCTCGGGCAACGCGCGAACGTGCGCGGCAAGATCGGTCCGCGCGCCGAACATCGCCGCCCTCTGCTCCAGCCCGATCCGCGAGGTAATCGTCCCCGCCGCGAACCGGTCGTCGATCGCGGCGGTGAACAACGCCGTTGTCATGCCGCGCTCGCGGTAGTTGAAGTCGGCCTGGAGCAAGGTGGTCGACTTTCCCGCGTTCATCGAGGCGTAGTAGAAATAGAGTTTGGCCATCGCCCGAGCCTAGACGAAATGCGACCTCCGTCTATCCGCACCGGCGGGGGAGACGACAATGCGCAGCGGAATATGGGTCCTGAACATCTTCGCCGCCTTGTGGGGCGCGGCGGCGGTTTTGGCCGGGCATCTGCCGATGGGGCTGGTGGTCGTGCCGGTCGCGCTATCGGTCGCGCTGTTGCTATGGGGGCGCAATCAGCCGCTGGGCACCGGCAATCCGGTACGCGGCAACCGTGTCGGCCGCGTCGTCGGCATAGCGACCACGTTCGAAATCGTCGCGATTGTCGTCGCGGAGGTGATCCTCCTCCATCTGCACCTGCCGACCGCGATCATGCCGGTCGCCGTGGTCATCGTCGGGCTGCACTTCCTGCCGCTCGCGCACTGGATTCCGGTGCGGCTATTTTACCGGACCGGCGGCGCGCTAATCGCGGTGGGGTTGATCGCGCTTGTGTTGCCGCCGCCGGACCGCGCCGTCGCGAGCGGCGTTGCGGCGGCGCTGGTCTTGTGGGCAAGCGGCGTCATGCTGGTGCGCCGCGGGCGCGGTTAATCGTCCGCCGCGAGATCGCGCGCGACGTGCGGGTTGCGCAGCAGCCGGTCGATATGACTGCCCTCGTCGAAGCTCTCGTCGGCGAGGAACTTGAGCTTCGCGGCATATTTCATCTGCACGCGCGCCGCCACCTCGCGCTGGAGATAGGCGGTGTTGGTGCGCAGCGCCTTGAGCACCGCCGCCTCGTCCTTGCCGAGCAACGGCTTCACGAACACCGTCGCGTGGCGCAGATCGGGCGACATGCGCACCTCGGTCACGGTAACGAGGTGGCGCGCGAGCGTCTCGTCATGCACGTCACCGCGCTGGAGCACTTCGGACAGGATGTGGCGCACCTGTTCGCCCACGCGCAACAGGCGGACGGAGCGGGTTTCGGTAGCGTCAGTCGGACGTTGCATAGGCCTGCCGGTAATTCGCCAGTTCTGTGAAGAAGGTCAGCCGGTTGCTTGCCGGATCCTGGATCATGATCTCACGCGTGCCCCACGGCGTTTCCTGCAGCACGCCAGGCCGCGCATTGCCGTGCCGCTTGGCACGCAGGGTCGCCGCATAAGCGGTGACATCGTCGACCGGGATGCGCACCGCACCACCCGGTGTCGCATCGCCATAATGTTCCGACAGATGCAGCGTGCACACCCCCTGGCGCACGCCCATGTAGAGCGGCATGCCAGGCTCGAACCGGTGTTCGAACACGAAGTCGAACCCCAGGAAATCGAGGTAGAAATCCTTCGTCCGCGCTTCGTCGAAACTGCGCAAGATCGGGACCGGGTTGCCCAGCATGTCGATCCCCCTGCCGCCTACAGTGTCCGTTCGCGCATCTCGACCTCGAAAGTCTCGAGGAAGTCGCCCGGCTTGATGTCGACGAAGTTCGACGTGAACGTCACGCCGCATTCCAGCCCGGCGCGCACCTCGGCCACGTCGTCCTTGAACCGGCGCAGCGAGGCGATTTCACCATTGTAGATGATGACGTCGTCGCGCGTGATACGTGCCTTCAAGGCCTTGCGGATGACGCCCTCGGTGACGAGCAGGCCGGCCGCCTTGCCGTGCTTGCCGGCCGAGAAGACCTCGCGGATTTCGGCGCGGCCGACCACCGTTTCGAACGCTTCCGGCCCGAGCTCGCCCGCCATGCCGGCGCGGATCTCGTCGATCAGATCGTAGATCACGTCGTAATATTTGAGCGCGACCTTCTGCCGGTCGGCGATCTCGCGTGCCTTGGCGTTGGCGCGGACGTGGAAGCCGATGATCGGCGCACCCGATGCGCCCGCCAGCGTCACGTCGCTTTCGGTGATGCCGCCGACGCCTGAATGAAGCACGCGGGCCTTGATGTCGTCGGTCGAGATCTTGTTGATCGACGCGACGATCGCCTCGACCGATCCTTGCGTGTCGGCCTTGACCACCAGCGGATATTCGATCGCCTGCTTGTCCTTGAGCGCGGAGAACATCGATTCCAGGCTGGCCGGGGTCGATGTGGTGCGTTTCTGCGTCATCACGCTCTGGCGGTACGCCGCGACCTCGCGGGCGCGCGCCTCGTTCTCGACCACCGACAACTGATCGCCCGCGCGCGGCACGCCCGACAGGCCCAGCACCTCGACCGGCATCGACGGCCCGGCTTCCTTCAGCTGTGCGCCCTTGTCGTTGACCATCGCGCGCACCTTGCCGCTTTCCGCGCCGACGACGATCACGTCGCCGACCTTCAGCGTGCCGCGCGTGACGAGCACCGTCGCGACCGGCCCCCGGCCCCTGTCGAGCTTGGCCTCGATCACATTGCCTTCGGCCATGCGGTCGGGATTAGCTTTCAGTTCGAGCAGTTCGGCCTGGAGCTGGATCTTCTCGATCAGCGTGTCGAGCCCGGTCTTCTTGATCGCGGACACCTCGACGTCCTGCGTCTCGCCGCCCATTTCCTCGACCTGCACGTCGTGTTCGAGCAGGCGTTCGCGCACCTTCTGGGCATTCGCCTCGGGCTTGTCGACCTTGTTGATCGCCACGATCATCGGCACGCCGGCCGCCTTGGTGTGGTTGATCGCCTCGATCGTCTGCGGCATCAGCCCGTCATCGGCCGCCACCACCAGCACGACGATATCGGTGACATCGGCACCGCGCGCGCGCATCTCGGTAAAGGCTTCGTGGCCCGGCGTGTCGAGGAACGTCACCTTCGACTTGTCCTTGAGCATCACCTGATACGCGCCGATATGCTGCGTGATGCCGCCGGCCTCGCCGCGCACCACGTCGGTGCCGCGCAGCGCGTCGAGCAGGCTGGTCTTGCCGTGATCGACATGGCCCATGATCGTGACCACCGGGGGTCGGGGCTGGAGCGTGGCGTCGTCATCGACGTCATGCTCGATCGCCAGATCGATGTCGCTGTCCGACACCCGCACGATGTTGTGGCCGAATTCGGTGACGAGCAGTTCGGCGGTATCCTGATCGATCGTCTGCGTCATCGTGACGGGCGAGCCCATCTTGAACAGCATCTTGACCAGATCCGCGCCTTTTTCCGCCATGCGGTTGGCGAGTTCCTGCACGGTGATCGCCTCGGGCACGACGACGTCGCGGACCTGCTTGACCTGTGGTTCGCGCGAGCCACCGGTATGACGACGATGTTCCTTCTCCCGCGCCCGCTTGAGCGCCGCGAGGCTGCGCGCGCGCGCGCCTTCCTCGCCACCCAGCGCGCGGTTGACGGTCAGCTTGCCGCCGCGACGCTCGTCGGCCTTGCGGTCGCGTTGCTGCGAACGGCTGGCATCCTCTCGACCAGCCTCGACCCGGCGTGCGACCCCGAGCGGAGTCGCGGCAGTCCCGGC
>JALYTP010000178.1 GCA_030854225.1 Pseudomonadota bacterium | reverse complement strand
CTACTGACACGCCAGACATTCGTCGTAATCCCGGCTCTCGACCTCGAACTTGGGCGCGTCGATCGTGTTGTCCGCCTCCACTCCGCCGGCGAAACCGGCGCGCTGCACCGACTTAGAGCGCAGGTAATAGAGCGACTTGATGCCCAATTCCCACGCGCGGAAGTGGAGCATCAGCAGGTCCCACTTCTCGACGTCCGCCGGGATGAACAGGTTCAGCGACTGCGCCTGGTCGATATACGGCGTGCGGTCTCCGGCGAGTTCCAGAATCCAGCGCTGGTCGATCTCGAAGCTGGTCTTGAAGCAGTCCTTTTCCTCGCTCGTGAGGAAATCGAGATGCTGGACGCTGCCGCCCTGCTCGAGGATCGTGCTCCACACCGCGTCCGAATTCTTCGACTTTTCGTTCAGCAGTTTTTCGAGATACGGGTTCTTGATCGACCACGAACCGCTCAGGGTCTTGTGGGTGTAGATGTTGGCCGGGATCGGCTCGATGCAGGCCGAGGTGCCCCCGCAGATGATGCTGATGCTCGCGGTCGGGGCGATCGCCATCTTGCAGCTGAACCGCTCCATCACCCCCATGTCGGCGGCGTCGGGGCAGGGGCCGCGCTCGACCGCGAGCTGCATCGACGCCTCGTCGACCTGGCCCTTGATGTGCTTGAACATCCGCATGTTCCACGACTTCGCCATGGCACCCTCGAACGGCAGCCCGCGCGCCTGGAGAAACGAGTGGAAGCCCATCACGCCGAGGCCGACCGAACGCTCGCGCATCGCCGAATAAGCGGCGCGCTCCATGCCGGGCTCGGCGCGGTCGATATAATCCTGCAGCACGTTGTCGAGGAAACGCATGATGTCCTCGATAAAGCCCTTCTCGTCCTTCCACTGGTCCCACGTCTCGAGGTTCAGCGACGACAGGCAGCATACGGCGGTGCGATCGTTGCCGAGATGGTCCTTGCCCGTGGGCAGCGTGATCTCGCTGCACAGGTTCGAGGTCGAGACCTTGAGGCCCAGATCGCGGTGATGCTTGGGCATGTTCGAGTTTACGTGATCGGCGAACACGATGTACGGCTCGCCGGTCGCCAGACGCGTCTCGACCAGCTTCTGGAACAGCGCGCGCGCATCGACCTTGGCGCGCGCCGAGCCATCCTTCGGGCTGGTCAGCGTCCATTCGCCGCCGGCGCGCACGCACTCCATGAACGCGTCGGTGATGAGCACGCCGTGGTGCAGGTTCAGGGCCTTGCGGTTGAAATCGCCCGAGGGTTTGCGGATTTCGAGGAATTCCTCGATCTCGGGGTGCGAGATGTCGAGATAGCAGGCGGCCGAGCCGCGGCGCAGCGAGCCTTGCGAGATCGCGAGCGTGAGCGAATCCATCACGCGGACGAACGGGATGATGCCGCTGGTCTTGCCGTTCAATCCGACCGGCTCGCCGATGCCGCGCACATTGCCCCAATAAGTGCCGATCCCGCCGCCGCGCGAGGCGAGCCAGACATTCTCGTTCCAGGTATCGACGATGCCGTTCAGGCTGTCGGGCACCGAATTGAGGAAGCACGAAATGGGGAGACCCCGCCCGGTGCCGCCGTTCGACAAAACAGGCGTTGCGGGCATGAACCACAAGCGACTGATATAATCGTAGATGCGCTGGGCGTGCGCCTGATCGTCGGCATAAGCCGAGGCGACGCGCACGAACAGATCCTGATAGCGCTCGCCCGGCAGCAGATAGCGATCGTCGAGCGTGTCCTTGCCGAACGCGGTGAGCAGATCGTCGCGCGAATGATCGACCTCGACCGGGTAAAGCTGCGGCTTCACTTCCTTCGAATCGCCGCGCGCCTTCAGCTTCGCCGATCCTTTCGCCGCCTTGGGCGCGGTATGGGCCATGCCGCTCGTGGCGGCTGCGTCGATCGCGTCGGTGGCCATGGTTGCGCTCGCTTCCTGCGTATCTCTGAAGTCCATTTCGCTCCGCCCCCGTGTCAATCGTTCATCCGACCGGTGTTCCCGGTCCGTTCGAATCGGGGGCGAACCCCCATGCTATCATTTCGGGCGGGCCGGCGGCAGTGCGAAAGTTTCCCCGTGCCGCGCCGAACAGACGCGCGAGGGCCACCCGCAATATAGGATTGCGGTGGTCGCTCTACCAGTCCTTGGGTCCGCCCCCGAACTCAACCCCAACAGATTGTGCTCATCGGGCGCAAGACGCAAGACGGTAAATGACGGATTAAAGACTCAGCTCGTCGCTATTTTGAGTCGGCTCACCGCGCGAAGAACATGCCGCGTCGCCGCGACGCGCGGAGTTCTGCGGGTTACGCGAATGGCAAGGGGACGAACAGTGAACGAAAATAATTCCGCGACGAAATCGCCCCGATCGCCCGGGCCGCGGTTGTTCACCCCGTCTTGCGCAGCGGCATCGGCGCGGGGGCGGAGTTCAGGCGTTCCATGTTGAACGTCTCGGCGAATTGCAGCCCGGCGCGGCCGTCCGCCGCCCAGCGCAGCCGCGCGGGGAACATCTGATCCTCGAGCAGCTCGATCATCACGCTGATATCGGCGACGTCGCCCTCGATATCGACCCCGTCGATCAGCGCGCCGGTCGACGACATGTTGCGGATGCGTACCTCGCCCTCGATGCCATCGGACACGATCCGCGCGGTGCGCAGCATCGAGGTACGCGGCGCGCGGCTGACGCGGTAGCCGCTGGCCTGCGCCGCGCCGTCATGTTCGATCAGGTGCGCGAGCACTTCCTCGGCGCGCGCGGCCTTGCCGTAGACATAGCCCTGGATGTGACTGCACCCCAGCTCGCGGATCAGCGCGATCTCGTCCTGCACCTCGACCCCCTCGGCGGTGGTTTCCATGCCCAGCGTGTCGGCCAGCGTGACGATCGCCTTGATAATCGCGGCGTTGCGGTTGCCCGAAATGGCGGCGCCGCGCACGAAGCTCTGATCGATCTTGATCTTGTCGAACGGCGCTTTCTTGAGATAGCCGAGCGAGGAATAGCCGGTGCCGAAATCGTCCAGCGCCAGGCGTACGCCGATCCCCTTCAGCGCCTTGAACATGCGGTCGGAGGCGTCTGTTTCGTTGAGGAACACACCCTCGGTGATTTCCAGTTCGAGCCGCGCGGGATCGAGTCCCGATTTGGCCAGCGCGTTGGTGACCAGCGCGGGGAGTTGCGGATTGGCGAACTGGATCGGCGAGACGTTGACCGCGACGCGCACCTCCTGCGGCCACTGCGCGACCTCGAGGCAGGCAGTGCGCAGCACCCATTCGCCGATCGATTCGATCAGGCCCGCATCCTCGGCGACGGGGATGAACTCGGCCGGGCTGATCGCGCCGCGCGTCGGATGGTCCCAGCGGACCAGCGCTTCGTACCCGACGATCCGTTCGCTTTTGGTCGAGACGACCGGCTGGTACGCGACGTGAAACTGGCCGAGCGCGAGCGCCTGGCGCAGATCGTCCTCGAGCTGCTTGCGGCTCTTGGCGCCGGCGAGCAACTCCTCGCGGAAGAAGCGGTGGATGCCGCGTCCGTCGCCCTTGGCGGCATAGAGCGCGAGATCGGCGTTGCGGACGAGCGTTTCGGCATCGGAGCCGTCGTCGGGCGAGATCGCGATGCCGATCGAACAGCCGATCGAGATCGACGAGCCGTCGATGAAATAGGGTTGCGAGAGCGAGGCGATGACCCCGCGGGCATGATCGGCAAGCCGCTCGCGGCTGGCCTCGCCGGGCAGGATCACCTCGAATTCGTCCCCGCCCAGCCGGCCGACGAGCCCGGCATCGCCGATGCTGCGCTGGAGCCGTTGCGCGACCTGCTTGAGCAGGCTGTCGCCGACCTGATGCCCGAGCGTGTCGTTGACCGCCTTGAACCGGTCGAGATCGAGCAGGAACAGCGCGGTGGAGGCGTGGACGCCGGTGGGCTGCGCCAGCGTCTGGTCGAGCGACAGGCGCATTCGCTGTCGGTTGGCAAGGCCGGTCAGCCCGTCGAACAGCGCGAGGCGCGTGATCTCGGCCTCGGCGCGCCGGTTCTCGGTCAGGTCGTTGCCGCTTCCGATAAACCCCTGGAAGCGCCCCAGATCGTCGGTGATCGGCCGCCCCGAAATCGACCACCAGCGTTCCAGCTTGCCCTTGATCGCGGGGCGCACGGAATAGTTCGAAAAGGCGGTGCGCGAGGACAGGTGGAAGGCGAGCGTGCGCTCGGTTTCCGGGGCCGTACTGTCGACGCGGAACAGGTTGGTGAGCACTTCGCCGATCGCGGGCGTGTCGGCGGTGTCAAGTTCGGCGGAGACCTTGGCCGACAGATAGGTCACGCGGCCCTGGCTGTCGCTCTGCCAGAACCAGCCGGTCGAATGCGTTTCGAACTCCTGCACCAGCCGCGTCGCCAGCTTGCCCTTGCGCTCGTTCAGCTCGCGGT
>JALYTP010000177.1 GCA_030854225.1 Pseudomonadota bacterium | reverse complement strand
GGTCGGATCGGCGACGAACGCTTTCAACGCGGCGCCGATCGCGGGTTCCTCGTAACGCGCCTCGGCGGCCAGCGCCGCGCGGGTCAGCGGGCTCAGCTCGGGCTTGAAGCGGTACGCGCCGATCTTGGTCAGTGCGTGCGACAGCTCGACGATCGCATTGACCGGGCGCGGCTGGGACGAATGGCCGCCGGGGTTTGTGACCGTCAGTTCGAAATCGGCATAGGTCTTTTCCGCGCCTTGCCAGATGAAATAATCGGGCTTGCCGGTTTCCTCGTTCAGTGCGCCGCCGCCGCCGTCGATGTTGAGCACCAGATCGGCGTTCTTTAGCTTGTCGGCGATGATCTCGGACGTCTTCATCCGCGTTTCCTCGTCGCCCGAAAACTCGATGATGATCGTCCGTCGCGGGTGATATCCCTGGCGGCGCAGTTCGCCCAGCGCGGCGATCGCGATCGTACCGTCGAGCTTCATGTCGGTCGCGCCGCGCCCGAACAGATAGCCGTTCTCGATCACCGGAGTGAACGGATCGCGTTGCCAGTCGGACGGTTTCGCCTCGACCACGTCCATATGCCCCGATATGACGAGCGGCTTGAGGCTGGGGTCGCTGCCCGGCCAGGTGCCGATCAGATACGCGGTATCGTCGACCCGCGTGATCTCGACATCCTTTGCCGCGAAACCGCCAGCGACCAGCGCGGCCTTGTATAAAGCGGCGACCTCTGGCGTCTTGTTGCCCGGCCCCGCGACCGAGCGCAGCGCGATCGCCTTCTTGGCGAGATCGAGCGCTTCGGCATCGGCCTTGGGATGATGCGCCGGGGTCGTCGCCGCTTGTGCGGCCGGGGCGACGATCATCATCGCTGCTATCGCCAGATTGCTCGTTCGCATCAAAACCCCCTGTGGATCAGAACAATGTCGTCAGTGCATAGAAGGCCGCGCCGACCAGTGCCGAGGCGGGAATGGTGATGATCCAGGCGATCGCGACGTTCTGTGCGACCCCCCAGCGTACAGCCGATGCGCGCCGTGCGGTCCCCGCGCCGATCACGCAGCCGGTGATGGTGTGCGTGGTCGAAACCGGGATGCCCAGCAGCGAGGCGGTGAACACCATTACCGTGCCGGCGGCGGACGCGCTGAACCCCTGGTGCTGCGACAATTTGGTGATGCGGCTGCCCATCGTCTCGATGATCTTCCACCCCCCGGTCAGCGTGCCAAGCCCCATCGCGAGATAACAGCTGATCGCCACCCAGTGCGGCACCTCGAACTTGCCGGTGAGATGCCCGGTCGAGAATAGCAGCACGGTGATGATGCCCATCGTCTTCTGCGCGTCGTTAAGCCCGTGGCTGAGCGAATAGGTGCCCGAGGAGATCAGGTGGAGCACACGAAAGCTGCGTTCCGCGCCGCGATTGGTGGCGCGCGAAAATACCCAGCTGGTGATCAGCATGATGACCATCGACAGGATCATGCCGAGCACGGGGGACAGCACGATCGCGATCAGCGTCTTGTTGAGCCCGGTCCACTGGATGCTGCCGATCCCCGCATGCGCCACGCCGGCACCGATCAGCCCGCCGACCAGCGCGTGGCTGGAGGAGGAAGGGATGCCCTTGAGCCAGGTGACGACATTCCAGAACATCGCGCCGATCAGCGCGCCGAAGATGACCCCCGGCGTGACGAGGTTCTTGTCGATCAACCCCGCGCCGACCGTTTCGGCCACCTTGTGCAGCGAGGGGAAGGCGATGGTGAGGAAATAGGCGGCGAAGTTGAACATGCCCGCGAAGATCACCGCGTGGACGGGCTTCAGCAGGCGCGTCGATACCACCGTCGCGATCGAATTCGCCGCATCGTGCAGCCCGTTCAGGAAATCGAACGCCAGCGCGACGACGATCAGGCCGATCAGCAGGGGGAGGGCGAGGTCATGCATCGGGGGCGACGGTCAGGCGTGATCGATGACGATGCCGTCGATCTCGTTCGCGACATCCTCGAACGCGTCGACGATCCGCTCGAGATGCTTGAAGATTTCGCGGTCGACGACGAATTTCAGCGTGTCGGACGATCCGTATTGCTTGAACGATTGTTTCAACCCCGCCGCGTGGATATCGTCGGCCTGTCCTTCCATCCGCACCAGCCGTTCGGTCAGCTCGTGCAGCCGCCCGCCATTGCGCCCCACGTCACGCAGCAACGGCATCGCCTCCGCCGTCACGCGCGCGGCGTCG
Organism: Pseudomonadota bacterium; assembly: GCA_030854225.1. GTDB lineage: Bacteria > Pseudomonadota > Alphaproteobacteria > Sphingomonadales > Sphingomonadaceae > Sphingomonas. The sequence continues at coordinate 2,213 of JALYTP010000177.1, read as the reverse complement.
ACGATGATCCCCGCCATGTCTTTCATTTCTTGCGAGAACGTCGCCACTTCGTAGAGGCCGATCGCCTGCACGGCGGATTGCATTTCGTCGATCGAATCGTCCATCGCGCCGATCAGGCTGGTGATCGCGCCGCGGTCGAACGGCGTGAGGAACGTCACGCGGACCGATTGCAGCACTTCGCGCGTGATCGCGTCGGCGTCGTGCTCGCGCTCGATCACTTCGCGAATGTGTTCCTCGGCGGCGGCACCGCCGTCGATCATCCGCGCCAGCGCGTTGGCGCCGGCGTTGATCGCCGCGGCATGCGCCTCGAACAGGTCGAAGAAATTGCCCGTCTTGGGCAGCAGGCGTTGGAACCAGGCAAACATCGGACCCACCTTCGATTTGGACGCGACGACATCGAGCACCCCGGGCCGCTTCGCCGCCGCCTTGAACTCGGACGCCCCGAACGACCGAATCAGGTCGCGCAGATCGCTCTCCTCCACGGCATCGGCGGCCTCGGCAAGCGAGAACCAGCGGCGCTCCCGTTGATCCTGTTCCTTCCACGACGGCCATTCGCGCGTCACCGCGAGCGGAAAGACATCGACATCGATCATCAGCGACGCGCCGCTGCCGCGCTTCTTGCGATACCGGTACGACCCGAGCGGCGTGGGGCAGACGGGGCCGGTCACCCCGGCCTCCTCCTCGGCCTCCTGCGCGGCGGCGGCGTGCGGCGGCATGCCCGTCTCGGGGTTGCCTTTGGGGATCACCCAGCGCTTAGTCTCGCGCGAGGTGACGAGCAGGATGCGCACCGATCCGTCGGTCGCCGGTCCTTCGGTGCGATAGGGCAGGGCGGCAATCTGGCGAATGGTCTGATCTCTCCAGCGAGCGGTCACGCCCGCGCGCACGAGCCCTAGCGCAGGCTATCGCCGATTGCACGACGTGTCGTCACGCCGCAACCGGCATCAGATGGCCTCGCGAACGTAGCGGAAGTACCAAACCTCGCGGTCGTGGCGGCGGGCCTTGCGTTCGTAGCGCGTCTCGGGCCAGTCGGCGGGGCGGACGAGAAAATCCGCTGCGCTCTCGGCCATCCAGCGAAAATCACGGCGCTGGTTCAACACCATCATTGCCCAGCGGCAATAGGTCGGGTCGTCGGTGCCCAGGCGGAACTGACATCCCGGTTTCAGCTTTGCGGCGATCAGGTCGAGCGAGCCGTGATTGACCATGCGGCGCTTGGCGTGACGCGCCTTGGGCCAGGGATCGGGGTGGAGCAGGTAGACGCGGTCGAGGCTCGCATCGGGCAGGCGCTCGATCACCTCCAGCGCGTCGCCCATGTGAAGCCGGACGTTGGCGAGGGCGGCGTCGCGGATATGCCCCAATGCACCCACCATGCCGTTGAGGAAGGGCTCGCAGCCGATAAAGCCATGGTCGGGACGCGCCGCTGCCTGCCCTGCCAGATGCTCGCCCGCCCCGAAGCCGATCTCCAGCTCGAGCGGGCGGTCATCGCCGAACAGCGTCCGCGCATCGAGCGCCCCTGTTTCGGGGACAGCCACTCGCGGCAGTAATTCTTCGACCAAAGCGGCCTGGCCCTGGCGCAGTTTGTGGCCCTGGCGGCGCCCATAAAGACGGCGGATCGTGATCGGGTCGTTCATATCGCGCGCGCTATAGGGTGGCGAGCGGATCGAGTCTCGCTATTGTCGCCCGCATGAACGCCGAAGGACCAATGTGATGATCCTGCCCCTCTTGCTCGCCGCCGCCTCGCACCATGCCTGCACGCGGCCACCGTTGACGCCCGTCCTGCGGCGCACGCTGAGCCCCGTGGTGCAAGACGCGGCGCATCGACCGGTGCGACCTGGCGACATCGGCAAGGTCATCGATGGCGGACGCTGGCGGCTGGCCTGGGCGACCCCGGCGAAGGCCGATCGTGGCGTGTTCTTCCTGCACCGCGACGGCGCATCGGGCTGGCGATTCGTCGATGTATGGGGCGGCTCGATTACCCCGGACGAGCGTCGCGACACCGCGGCTTGGGCGCGAAAGCGGGGCCGCGATTTTCCGCCCGCGCTCGCCAAATGCTTCGTCGATGCGCTGTTGACTGGCTAGGCCCGCCGCCAGGCTCCTTCGTCACTCGCCGAGCGCAGCCGTCAGGTCGTCGCCCAGATCGGTGCGTTCCCACGGGAAGAAATCACCCTCGGGCTTGCGGCCGAAATGGCCGTAGGCCGCGGTCTTCGCATAGATCG
>JALYTP010000176.1 GCA_030854225.1 Pseudomonadota bacterium | reverse complement strand
GCGCGGACGGATCGAGGGACAGGCGAAGCGGGGCGGTCATTGCCAGCGCGGATTAGCGAGCCAATCGGCGCGGCGCTAGCGCCAGCATCAGTCGGCGCTCGCCACGCCTGCTCTCGTCTCGCCCAGGCCGAATACCGTCACTACCAGCGCGATCGCGACGACCGCGAAGGTGTACCATAATCCGGCATATGGGTTGCCCGTTTTGGCGACGATTAATTGCGTGATGAAGGGCAGGAAACCGCCGAAATAGCCCGCGCCCAGATGATAGGGGATCGACATGGAACTGTAGCGGATGCGCGGCGGAAACATCTCCGACAATAGCGCTGCGACAGGGCCGTAGGTCATTCCCGATAGCGCCCCGATGCACAGGATCGCGAACAGGATGATCGCGATGTTGCCGGCGGACGGGACGACCTTGGCCATATTATACCCCGCCTTCGCCAGTGCGGCGTCGAGCCCCGCCGGGCTCAGGTCCGCGACGGGCGCGCCGCCGATCGTCACCACCGTCACCGGGGTGCGCGCCTTGGTATAGCCGACCCCCTTCTTCGAGAAATAATCGAGCAGCCGCCCGCAATCGTCCGTCTGTTTCGCCGCGAACGGGCTGTAGGCACAGGCCGGCCCCGAGACGATGACCGGCGCACGGGCACTGGCGCGCGCGAGCGCCGGGTTCGCCGCCCCCCCGATCATCCAGAACAGCGGGAACAGCAGCGCCAGCGTCAGCGCATAGCCGATCACGATCGGCGCCTTGCGCCCGATCCGGTCCGACAAATGGCCGAAATAGAGGAAGAACACGACACTGACGATCGCGCCCGCGCCGCAGATCAGTTGCGCGACCGTATCGTCGATCCGCATCGCGCCCTGCAGGAACGAAAGGATGCTGAACGTCGCGGTGTACCAGATCACGGTCAGGCCGGCGGCGATGCCGAACAGCGCGACAAACAATCGCTTGAGGTTTCCCTGATAGGTGAAGCTTTCGACGAAGGGATTGCGCGCCGTCTCGCCCGCCGCCTTCATCGCCTGGAAGACCGGGCTTTCGGAAAGCTTCAGCCGCATCCAGAGCGATACCGCGAGCAGCAGCAGCGAGAACACGAACGGCAACCGCCAGCCCCACGCCTCCCAGATGGCGGCGGGCATGAGCAGCTTGCACGACAGGACGACGACCAGGCTCAGGATGAACCCGCCGATCACGCCCGCCTGGATGAAACTGGTATAGAAGCCGCTGCGCCCCGGCGGGCTGTGTTCGGCGACATAGATCGCCGCGCCACCATATTCCCCGCCGAGCGCGAGGCCCTGCAGGATGCGCAGCCCGATCACCACGATCGGCGCGGCCAGCCCGAGCGCCGCCGCCGACGGCACCAACCCGACCCCGGCGGTCGCGATGCCCATCAGCGTGATGGTGACGAGGAAGGTGTATTTGCGCCCCAGCCGATCGCCCAGGAACCCAAACAGGATCGCGCCGAGCGGCCGAAACCCGAACCCCACCGCAAACCCCGCCCAGGCCAGCAGCGTCTGCGCGGTGGCGCTACCGGCGGGAAAGAACGTCCGCCCGATAATCCCCGATGCGGCGAGCGTGCCGTAGATGAAGAAATCATACCATTCGAACACGGTGCCGAGCGAAGACGCGGCGATGACGAGGCGGGTGTCGGCCGGCGCGTGGATCGGCGCGGCTTCCCCGGTCGATGTCGCGATGGCGCTCGCCATGGACCAGATCCCTCCCTTTTCGGCCGCTAGGATTAGGGTGTTTGCGGGCAATGACAATTCGCAGAATTTCGAATCAAGTGCGACCTGCTTCTCGGCCGCGCGCGTCGATCATCGTTCCACGCACAGCGCGATTCCCATGCCGCCGCCGATGCACAGCGTCGCGAGACCCTTCTTCGCATCGCGCTTCGCCATTTCGTAGAGCAGGGTGGTCAGCACGCGCGCGCCGCTGGCGCCGATCGGGTGGCCGATCGCGATCGCGCCGCCGTTGACGTTGACGCGGCTGGCGTCCCAGCCCAGTTCCTTGCCCACCGACAGCGCTTGGGCGGCGAACGCCTCGTTGGCCTCGATCAGATCGAGGTCGTCGATCGACCAGCCGGCCTTTTCCAGCGCGCGGCGTGTCGCCGGCACCGGGCCGATGCCCATGATCGACGGATCGACCCCCGCCGACGCCCAGCTGGCGATCCGCGCCAGGATCGGGCGGCCGCGCCGTTCGGCCTCCCTGCGGGTCATCACGACCAGCGCGGCGGCGCCGTCGTTGAGGCCTGACGCGTTCGCCGCCGTCACCGTGCCGTCCTTCTTGAACGCGGGCCGCAGCCCGGCCGCGCCCTCGATCGTCGCGCCGGCGCGGATATATTCGTCGTCCGCAACGGTTACGTCGCCCTTGCGGCCCTTGATGACGACCGGCGCGATCTCGTCCCTGAACCGCCCCCCGGCGCGCGCCGCCTCAGCAAGGTTCTGCGAGCGCACCGCGAACGCATCCTGCTCGCCGCGCGTCACCTGATATTGCTCGGCCAGATTCTCGGCGGTGAGCCCCATGTGATAGGCGTTAAACGCATCGGTCAGCCCGTCGGTGATCATCGTGTCGACCAAGGTGAGGCTGCCCATCTTGGTGCCGCCACGAAGATTCTGCGCGTGCATCGCCATCGACATCGATTCCTGCCCGCCCGCGACGACGATCCGCGCGTCGCCCGTCGCGACGGCCTGCGCCGCCAGAGCGACCGCGCGCAGGCCAGAGCCGCAGACCTGGTTCACGCCCCACGCCGGCACTTCCTTGGGCACACCCGCCGCCATCGATGCCTGGCGCGCGGGGTTCTGGCCCTGGCCGGCGGTCAACACCTGGCCGAGAATCACTTCGGACACATCCTCGCCCGCGACACCCGCCTGCGCGAGCGCGGCCTCGATCGCGATGCGGCCCAGTTCGTGCGCGGGGGTGGCGGCGAACGCGCCGAGAAAGCTGCCGACGGGAGTGCGCTTGGCGGCGGTGATGACGATATCGTCCATGGGTAAGGCTCCGGTGGTTTGCGCGCTATCTAGCCCCGTCGATGCCGCTTAGCCAATCCGCCAGCGGTTCCCACAATTGCGCGCGGGCGCCGCGGCCGACGATCATGCCGACATGCCCTGCCGCCAGATCGCGCCGGTCGGGCAGATCGGCGGCACTGGCGGCGGGGACGATGCTATCGTTGCGCGACACCACATCGATCGCCGGGTAGGTGAGGCGCTCGGGATCGACCGCGCGGCCTGAGACGATCCAGCGGCCGGCGCCGGTCAGATCGTTGCCGACGAAGTCTTCGAATAATTGCCGTCCCGCGGCATAGGTCAGCGGCGCGCCGGCATTGGCCCAATCTTCCAGGCGAACGAAGGCGCGCGCCGCGTCGCTGTCCGGCGTCATGCGCGAAAAAGCCTCGTATTTGGCGATCGCTTTGGCGGGGTCGAGCTTCCAGAAACCGGCCTGGAGCACCTCCATCGGCACCAGCCCCAGCGCCTCGCAGGTCGGTTGTGCGGCGCGCCACAGATCGGCGATGTCGCGGCGTGCCGCAGCGCCGAAACCGCCGAACTGCCACGGTGTCGCGATGAGCGCCAACCCCGCGACGGGCGCAGCGCAGGCGGCGGCCAGCGCGAGCGTCCCGCCGAGGCAATAGCCGACGAGGATCGGGGGTCGGTCGAAGCGCGCGATCAGCGGCAGCAGGATGCGCTCGACATAAGCGGTCACGTCGCGATCGCGATCATCGGGGCCGGGCGTACCCCAATCGAGCAGGAACGGGCGGAACCCCTGATCCTTCAACCACCCCATCAGCGACTGGCCCGGCGACAGATCGAGAATATCGGGCGGATTGATGAGCGAGGGAATTACGATCAACGCGCGCGCATCGGATGGTCCGCCATGATCGATCAGGCGCGCGCCCTCGAGCTCATGCAGCACCGGCTTCGACGGAGCGCGAGCCTCGCGCGGCGCCGCCTGATACGCCCGCACCCCGGCCAATGCGGCGGCCTGTCGCCCGGGCGATGCTGCGGTCTCGCTGCGCAGCATGTCGAGGAACAGCGGCAGCGGGCGGGGGCCGTGTTGCGGTGCGGCATTGTTCGGTGCTAGAGGCGGCTCGAACACGGGCAGGGGCTTTCTCGATGAAGAAGCACAATACGGGCGATGGCCCGGTGACGATCAAGAAATACGCGAATCGCCGACTCTATAATACCGAAAGCTCGTCCTACATCACGCTCGATCATCTTGCCGCGATGACGCGCGAGGGTCGCGACTTCAAGGTGATCGACGCGAAATCGGAAGAGGACATCACCCACAACATACTCACCCAGATCATCATGGAAGAAGAAGCGCGCGGGCAGACCATGCTGCCGGTCAATTTCCTGCGCCAGTTGATCTCGATGTACGGCGATTCGATGCAGGCGATGGTGCCGGGCTATCTTGAGGCGTCGATGGACAGTTTCCGCCGCAACCAGGAACAGTTCCGCAG
>JALYTP010000175.1 GCA_030854225.1 Pseudomonadota bacterium | reverse complement strand
GCGAGACGCTCGGGTTCCGCGCCGACGGCGTCTATGTGAAGCGCGACGGGTTCTACAAGGACGTGACCAACGGCGGCACGATCAACAACCGCAACCGCTTCTTCCTGCGCGGCCAGTTCCTGTACGAGCCGTCGAGCGACCTGACGGTGCGGATCATCGGCGATTACACCAAGCGCACCGAGGCGTGCTGCGCGGCGACCTATATCGACGAGACGGTCACCAACGCCAACCAGAAGCTGCTCACCACGCAGAACCCGGTCATCCCGATCCTCATCTCGCAGGGGCAGCCGACGGCGGCGTTCAGCGATCCCTATTCGCGCAACGTCTATGTCTCGCCGGGCCGCAGCTATGCCGGCAAGACCGAGGATTGGGGCGTATCGGGGCAGGTGGATTATGATCTCGGCGGGGCGAAGCTCACCTCGATCACGGCGTACCGCCATTATTACAACACGCAGGCCTCCGACACCGATTATTCCTATGTCGATCTGCTGTACCGCGCGCCCGGGCCCGATGCCGGACGGCGCCAGTTCGCCACTTTTTCCCAGGAATTGCGGCTTCAGGGCAAGGCGTTCGGCGGCAAGCTCGACTGGCTGATCGGCGGCTATTACGGCCATGAAAATCTGCAGGTGCGCGACAATCTGAAGTTCGGCAGCCAATACGGTGCGTTCGCCTCCTGCCGCCTGATCGCCGCGATCAACCCCGCCATCCCGCGCGATCCTACGCAAGCCGGGTGCCGGGCAGGGCCCGGCGGCGCGATCACGGATAGCGTATTGGGCGGCATTTTCGGCCCCGGCGCGAACCAGGCGCCGGTCTTCATCAACGGCCTCAAGATATTGAGCCAGGTGAACAATGTCGGCGATACGGTGTCGGTGTATAACCAGCACGAACAGAATTGGGCGGTGTTCACGCACAATATCTTCGAGGTGGCGCCGGGGCTGAACCTCACCATCGGCCTGCGCTACACGCACGAGACGAAGAAACTCGACGCGACGTTCGGCAACAACAACCCGTACTGCCAGCAGGCACAGGCGCTGCTCCTCCCGTATATAACGGGCGCCGTCGCGACCACCGTGCCGACCACGCTGACGGGCGGCGTCGTATCGCTCGCCTGCCAGGGCAATTCGACCGCCGAGCTGAACGGCGTCTCGGTCAACGACAAGCGCACCGAGAACCAGCTGACCGGCACCGGGATCCTCTCGTACAAGGTTACCCCGCGCCTGCTCGTCTACGGCAGCTATGCGCGCGGGTATAAAGCGGGCGGGTTCAACCTCGACCGGTCGGCGCTCAAGAACCCGGTCCTGCCGTTCGCGGCGCTTGGCGGCGCGCAGGCGCTGGTCGGCAATCTGCAGTTCGACAAGGAGATCAACGACGCGTTCGAGGTGGGGGCGAAATATTCGTCGCCGGCGTTCAGCCTGAACGTTGCGGTGTTCCGCCAGAAGTTCAAGAATTTCCAGCTCAACACCTTCAACGGCTCGGTCTTCCTCGTGCAGAATATCGATGCCTGCAAGACGAGCCTGGCGGGGGGCGATACGGATCTGAGCGCCGCGACCGGCGCGTGCCCCGCCGGCAACGTGCTGGCCGGGGTCATCTCGCAAGGCGTCGAGCTGGAGGCGGCGATCAACCCGATCCGCAATTTCAGCGTCAATGCCGGCTTCACTTATGCCTCGACCAAATATCGGGGCAACCTGGTCGGCAGCGCGAACGGCGTGCCGCTCGACCCGGCGCTGCGCTATCTGCCCGGCGACAATCTGTCGAACGCGCCCGAGGTGGTGGTGACCACCGCCGTCAGCTGGACCCCGCCGATCGGCGGCTCCGGGCTCAGCGCGCTGTTCTACATCGATGGCCGCCTGTCGAGCGACTATAATTCGGGCTCCGATCTGTTCCCGCAAAAGGAGCAGGACGGCTTCTTCGTCTCCAATGCCCGCATCGGCATTCGCGGGCCGGACCAGAAATGGGCGCTCGAATTCTGGGGCCAGAACATCTTCAACGAACAATATACGCAGGTGGCGTTCAGCTCGCCGTTCCAGGCGACGACCAGCGGGCCGGCGACCGGCGCGTTGGCGGCGACCTTCCCGGCGGCGCGCTATCCCGCCGGGACGCAGATCTTCTCGGCGTTCCTGGCCGAGCCGCGCACCTACGGCGTGACCGCGCGCTTCAAGTTCTGACGCGGCGCGGGAAGAATAAGGCGACAAACACGGCTGGGGCGTGACGCGGCGAGCGTCGCGCCCTATCTGTGTCCGCCGATGCCCAAACACCCTTCCGCCGGGCTGCCATCGCGGCAGCAGATCCTCGATTTCATCGCGCGGGCCGATCAGCCGGCGGGCAAGCGCGAGATCGCGCGCGCCTTCGGGCTCACCGCGCAGGAAAAGATCGGGCTCAAGGCGCTGCTCAAGGACATGGGGGACGAGGGGCTGATCGACGCCGCGCCGGGCCGCGCGTTCCACAAGATGGGCGGGCTGCCCAAGGTGACCGTGCTGCGCATCGCCGATGTCGATGACGGCGGCAATATCTGGGCGGTGCCCGAGCGGTGGGAGGCGGACACGCCCGCGCCGAAGCTACGCGTGCGAGAGCGCAAGCGCGGCGCGCTGGGGGTCGGCGACCGTATCCTCGCGCGCACCGAGGAGGCCGGGAACGGCTGGATCGCGCACCCGATGAAACAGCTCGCGCGCGGCGAGGAATTGATGCTCGGCGTGTTGCGCGCCGGTGGCAGCGAGGGCGGCGGCGCGCTGTGGCTGGAAAGCGTCGACAAGAAGGAACGGCGCGAGGTGCCGGTATCCGATGCAGGCGAGGGTCGCGCGGGTGATCTCGTGCTGGCGGAGAAAGCCGGGCGCCCGCCGCGCATCACCGCGCGCGTGACGCAGGTGCTGGGCGATCCGTTCGCGCCGCGCAGCTTCTCGCTGATCGCGATTCACAAGCTTGGCATCCCCGACGTGTTCGCGCCCGAGGCGCTGGAAGAAGCGGAGCGCGTGGCGAAGCAACCGCTCGGCGCGGATCGCGAAGACCTGACGCATTTGCCGATCGTGGCGATCGACCCGGCGGACGCGCGCGACCATGACGACGCGGTATGGGCCGCGCCCGACGACGATCCGGGCAATGCCGGCGGGTGGAAGGCGGTGGTCGCGATCGCCGATGTCAGCTTCTACGTCCGCCCCGGCTCGGCGCTCGACAAGGAGGCGCGGCGGCGCGGCAACAGCGTCTATTTCCCCGACCGCGTCGTGCCGATGCTGCCCGAAATCCTGTCGGCCGAGGTTTGCTCGCTGAAACAGGGGCAGGACAGAGCGGCGCTCGTCTGCCATTTGCAGATCGGCAAGGGCGGCGCGCTCAAGGGATGGCGCTTCACCCGCGCCGTGGTGCGCATCGCGGCGAACATCGCGTATGAGGATGCGCAGGCGGCGATCGATGGGGACGCGGCGCACCCGTTGACGGAGGTCGCGCTCAAGCCGCTCTGGGCCTGCTGGCGCGCGCTGTGGAAGGCGCGCGAGGCGCGCGATCCGCTGGATCTCGATCTGCCCGAGCGCCGGGTGGTGCTCGACGAAAAGGGGCGTATCCTGTCGGTCGCCCCGCGCGAACGGCTCGATGCGCACAAGCTGATCGAGGATTACATGATCGCCGCCAACGTCGCCGCGGCCAAGGCGCTGGAGGTGAAGAGGGCGCCGGTGATGTACCGCGACCACGAGCCGCCGAGCCGCGAGAAGCTGATCGCGATGAAGGATTATCTCAAGACCTTCGGGGTCGAGTTCGCGCTCGGCCAGGTGGTGCGGCCGGGGACGTTCAACCACATCCTCGACCGGATCGGCGAGGTGGATTTCCGCCCGCAGGTGATGGAGCAGGTGCTCCGCACCCAGACGCAGGCCTATTATTCGCCGGACAATCACGGCCATTTCGGGCTCGCGCTGGGCAGTTATGCGCATTTCACCTCGCCGATCCGTCGCTATGCGGACCTGATCGTCCACCGTTCGCTGGTCGGCGCCTATCGTCTCGGCCCGGGGGGGCTGAGCGACGGCGAGGCGGCGGCGATGGAGCAGATCGGCCAGTCGATCTCGATGCTCGAACGCCGCGCGATGGAAGCCGAGCGTGACACGACAGACCGCTACGTCGCCGCCTTCCTGTCGACCCGCATCGGCGAGACGGTCGAGGTGCGGATCACCGGCGTCACCAATTTCGGTTTCTTCGCCACGGTCGAGGGAATCGGCGGCGACGGGCTGATGCCGGTGCGCGATCTGGGCGGGGAGTATTTCCGGTATGACGAGGCATCGCGCACGCTGACCGGCGAGCAGAGCGGCACCGTCTACGCCGGCGGACAGCGCCTGACGCTGCGGCTGGCCGAATCGAACCCGGTGTCGGGGGCGCTGCGCTTCGAGATGCCGGAGGGCAAGGGTGCTGCTCCCGCGCGCGACCGCAAGCCCGCGCGCGCGATCAAGCGACGCGGGCGGCCCGGCAATATCCGGA
>JALYTP010000174.1 GCA_030854225.1 Pseudomonadota bacterium | reverse complement strand
GAGCTGCGCCGCGCGATCATCTGGCTCGGGCTGGCGGCGGCGATGGCACTGGTCGTCATCCTGATCCAGCCGATCCTCATCATCTTCGGCGGGCTGGTGTTCGCCGCGATGCTCGACGGCGGGGTGCGCCTGCTCGGCAAGGTGTTGCCGATCGGGCGCGGCTGGCGGCTGGCGATCGTGATGCTGTGCGCGGTCGCCTTCGTACTAGGCACCTTCTACCTAACAGGCGTGCAGATCGCCGCACAGTTCGAACAATTGCGGCACACGCTCGAATTCCAGGCCAACCGCGTCGTCGAATGGGCGTCGGGGCTCGGTATCCTGCCGGGCCGATCCGATCTGGGGGAACTCGCCAAGCAGGCCTTGGGCAGTGTCGGCAGGTTGACCTCGTTCGTCGGCACCGCGATCGGCGCGATCACGAGCCTGTTCATGATCCTCGTCATCGGGCTTTTCATCGCAATGGAGCCGCGCATCTACGATCGCGGGCTGCAATGGATGATCCCGTCGGATAACCGCGCCGAATTCGCCATCACCATCCAACGCATGGCGACGACGCTGCGCCGCCTGCTTGCCGGGCGGCTGGCCGGGATGGCGTTCGAGGGCGTGCTGACCTTCATCATCCTGTCGCTGTTCGGGGTGCCGATGGCGCTGGTGATCGGGCTGATCGCCGCGATCCTCGCCTTCATTCCCAATGTCGGGGCGTTCGTCACCGGCGTGCTGATGACGGCGGTCGGGTTCAGCGCGGGGCTGCATACCGGGCTCGCCGCGCTCGGCACCTATGTCGTGGTGCAGACGTTCGATGGTTATGTCGTCATTCCCATGGTCGCCAAGCGCACGGTCGATCTGCCCCCTGCCCTCACGCTATCGGCGCAGATCCTCGCCTCCACCTTGTTCGGTGTGCTCGGCCTCGCGCTCGCCGATCCGATGACCGCGATGATCAAGGTCGCGCTGGAGCGTTCGTCCGAACGCGAATCACGGACGCGCGGTACATGATCCGGCTGTACGGGTATTGGCGCTCGTCCGCCGCCTACCGGGTGCGCATCGCGCTGGCGCTCAAGCAGGTGCCATGCGACAGCATCGATGTCAGCCTGATCGACGGGTCGCAGCGCGCCACCGGCAATCTGGCGCGCAACCCGCAAGGGTTCGTCCCGACGCTGGAGGTCGATGGCACCCCGCTTACCCAGAGCCTGGCGATCATCGACTGGCTCGACACGGCGTATCCCGACCCAAGGCTGATCCCGGCCGACCCGCTCTCGCGCGCGAAAACGCTCGCGCTGGCGCTGGTCGTCGTCGCGGATATCCACCCGGTCGACAATTTGCGCGTGCTCAAGCGACTGGAGGCGCAGTTCGGTGCGGACCAAGCAGCGAAAGACGCCTGGTATCGACACTGGGTCGCCGAAGGGTTCGCCGCGCTGGAGACGATGGCGGTCGCCGATCGGGATACCGGTCCCTTTCTTGGCGGGGCAGCGCCCGATCTCGCCGACGTCTGCCTTGTGCCGCAAATGTATAACGCGCGCCGCTTCGATCTGCCGCTGGATGCTTATCCCCGACTGGTCGTGGCCGATGCCGCCGCACAGGCACTCCCGGCGTTCGCCGCCGCGCACCCGGATCGGACGAAACCGGCCTGAGTGCGGGCGCGCGGTGCGGCATCGCGTGCCGTCGGCATTTGCGGCGCGCGCGCGATATCGCTACAGCGCGCCTTCCCGGCGGCGACCGGCACCATCGGGCGATGCGCACACGTGAACGACAAGACTGGCGCTTCGGCCGATGCCACCTTCGACGCGACCGAAACGGGCGATCTCGCCGGGCCCGACCTGATGGAGACACTGCGCCGGCGCTGGCCGATGGTGCTGGGCGGCATCGTGACGGCGGTGATGGTGGCGATGCTGGCGCGGCAATTGCTGTCGTCGGGGCTGACGGGGCTCGACCGTTCCTTGCCAGACAACCCGCTTTTCTATGCGACCTTCGTGGTGTTCTACATCTCGCCCGTGATCGGCGATTACGCGATCTTCCGCATGCTGTGGGGCATTCCCATCGCCGGGTTCGCCGCGCTGATCAACAAGCGTGTCGCCAGCGACATGATCAACTATGCCGGCGAGGCGTATTTCTATGCGTGGGGGCGGCAGAATGCACGCGGGATCACCGCCCCTTTCGCCGCGGTGAAGGATGTGAGCATCCTGTCGGCGCAGGCCGGCAACGCGTTCACGCTCCTGTTGCTCGCCTTCGCGCTGCCGCTCGGGATCAGACTGCTCGATACGCACCAGGTTCATGTCGTTTTGGTGGCGGCAATCGTCACGCTGGGCACCTCGCTGCCGTTCGTGATCTTTTCCAAACGCGTCTTTTCGCTGCCTAGGGCGACCTTGTGGAAGGTCTTCGGAATCCACTGCACGCGAGTGGTCATGGGCTCGGTTCTGGCCGCGATCATGTGGCATTTCGGGCTGCCGGCAGTGTCGCTCGCCTTGTGGCTGTTGCTCGCTGCGGCGCGCCTGCTCGTGTCGCGATTGCCGCTGATCCCCAACAAGGATCTCGTCTTCGCGACGATCGCCAACCTGTTGATCGGCCAGCATGCGGCATTGTCGCAGATGCTGGCGGTGGTCGCCGCGCTTACGTTGTCGACGCATTTCGTGCTGGTGATGCTCATCGCCCTCGGCAACGGCGCGGCGCGGGTGCGTCGGCGTCGCACGGCGGCCTGAAGCGACCGCCAGTGCCCCACCGATCATCTTTTCGCCCCACTTGCCCGCGATAGCGCGGTGGACGGCCCGGCGCGCCAGCGGGGGCGTTCATCGGCGGGACAATGGCGTGCGGCTAAAAGCGCGCCGCCGATGTCAAGGATGGAAGAGATGGTCGTGAATCGAATGCTGCCTGCAACCGCCGTTTTGGGCGCCTTACTGTCGTGTACGAGCCCAGCGCGCGCCGCCGTGGTGGGCGAAGATGCCGCGTCGTGCACGAGCGGCAAGGGCCCCGCGATCGAGGCGAACATCGTCGGGCTGAAGGACCGTATCGGCGAAATCAAGCTGGAACTATATCCGGCGAACGAGGCCGATTTCCTGCGCGACGATAATCTGCTCGTGCGCGAGCACAAGCTCTTCCGCCGGGTCACCGCGCGTACGCCGGCATCGGGGCCGGTCGCGCTGTGCATCCGTGTCCCCGCGCCAGGGCGCTATGCGATCCTGTTCACCCACAATCGCGACGGCAAGTCGAAATTCGATTTCTGGTCGGACGGCGCCGGATTCCCGAGCAATCAGAAGCTGGGCCGATCGCGCCCCAAGCTCGACCAGGCGCTCATCACGGTCGGTGCCGGCGTCACCACCACCACGATCCAGGCGCAATATCTGCGCGGGCTCGGCGGGTTCGGCCCGATGAAGGAGTGAACGCCTGATGCGCATCGTCGATGTGAACGAATTCTATTCGCCCACCGGCGGCGGGGTGCGCACCTATCTTGATCGCAAGATGGCGATCATGGCCGATCTCGGGCATGAGCTGATCGTGATTGCCCCTGGCCGCGAGGACCGGATCGAGGAGCGCGCCGGCGGCGGCCGTGTGATCTACATCAAGTCGCCAGGCATGCCGTTCGACAAGAATTACGGCCTGTTCTGGGATGCCGCGCCGATCACGCAATTGCTCGACGATCTGCGCCCCGACGTGGTCGAGAATTGTTCGCCGTGGCGCTCGGCGTGGATCGTCGGCAACTGGCGCGGCGACGCGCTCAAATCCTATTTCATGCACAACGACAATGTCGACGCTTATGCCAAGCGCTGGTTCGAGAAGGTCGCCTCGCCCGACCGCATCGAGCGCGCGTTCAGCTGGTACACGCGTTACATGGCGCGCTTTCTGGACAAATTCGACGTTGTCGTCACCAATGGCCCCGCGCTCGAGCGGCGGTTGCGGCGGCGGGGCTTGCGGATCGACGCGGCGATGCCCCTGGGAATCGAGCGCGGCCATTTCTCGCCCGATTATCGCGACGAGGAACTGCGCGCCACATTGCTCGCGCAGTGTGGCCTGCCGCCGAGCGCGCATCTGCTGATCGGATTGGGACGGCGCCATCCGGAAAAGCGCTGGTCGGTGGTGATCGACGCGGTCGAACGTGCCGGCGCGGCACTTCCTGTGGGGCTGATGCTGTTCGGCACCGGGGCCGAGACCCGCAAGCTGGAGGAGCGGGCCGCGCGCAATCCGCACGTTCGTCTGTTCGCGCCGGTCTATGACCGCGAGCGGCTCGCCCGGATCATGGCGAGCAGCGACGCGCTGATCCACGGGTCCGAAGCCGAGCCGTTCGGGCTGGTGGCGTCCGAGGCGATCGCGGCGGGCTTGCCGCTGATCGTGCCCGATACCGGTGGCTGCGCCGAAGTGGCAGATCCGCTATGTTCCGAACTGTATGCCGCGCGTGATCCCGGCGCGGCGGCGGCGGCGATCGAGCGGCTGTTCGCCCGCGATCCGCGCGTGCTGCGCCGGGCTGCCGTCACGGCGGCGGGCCGTGTCCGCAGCGACGGCGAGCACACCGCCGACCTGATCGCCTATT
>JALYTP010000173.1 GCA_030854225.1 Pseudomonadota bacterium | reverse complement strand
CTGGTCGACATTGCCGATCATCAGGCTGACCGGCGTGCCGGTCGTCCGCCCCTCGAACACGCCCGACAGGATGCGGACCTGGTCCGGCTCCTGCCGCTGCGTGGTGAAGCGCGAGGTGCCCGGCCGCCGCTTGTCGAGGTACGGCTGGATGTCGGCTTCGCTCAGCGCCAGCCCCGGCGGGCACCCGTCGACCACCGCGCCGATCGCGGCCCCGTGCGATTCGCCCCAGGTGGTGAAACGAAAGGCGTGGCCGAAGGTGTTGAAGCTCACGCGGCGCGCGACGACGGCCGGGTCATATCCCGCCGCCCGGCTAACAGTCCGTCGACCGAAATGTCCTCGTCGATTTCTTCCCAGTGCAATCCGGAATTGCTGAGGCGCACGGTGGCGCGTTGCTCTGGCGTGGCGTCGAACAGCCGGGGAAACCACACCAATGGTACGCCGATCGTCCGTCCGTCGTTCAAATCGACCCAAAGCGTATCATCGTCGCACCGCGCGGCTGTCGGACTAATAAAAGTGCCCATGCCAGGCCTCCTGGATTTGACTTCGCCGCGCGCGAACCAAAAGCAGCGCCATGGCCAGATCGCGCCGGTTCAGGCCTCGATTGTACGCCATCTCGATGGCGTCACCAACCCAGAACTTGGCCTGCATGCCATCGCGCTCGACATGGATGTGAACCGGTTCGCGCGGATTGCCCTCCTCCGAATAGAAGAAGAAGCGAAGCCCCCGTTCGCGAAAAACGACCGGCATCGCCGTTACACCAACGCGATATCCGGCGCGTCCTCGGCCTTCATGCCGATCACGTTGTAGCCGGCGTCGACATGGTGCGTCTCGCCGGTCACGCCGCTCGCCAGGTCGCTGAGCAGGTACAGCCCCGCGCCACCGACATCCTCGATCGTCACGTTGCGCTTCAGCGGCGCGTTCAGCTCGTTCCATTTCAGGATCAGGCGGAAATCGCCGATCCCGCTTGCCGCCAGCGTCTTGATCGGGCCGGCCGAAATCGCGTTGACGCGAATATTGTCGCGCCCCAGATCGACCGCGAGATATTGCACGCTGGTTTCCAGCGCGGCCTTGGCGAGGCCCATTACGTTGTAATGCGGGATGACCTTTTCCGCGCCGTAATAAGAGAGCGTGAGGAGCGCGCCGCCACCCTTGCCCGTTTCCGGGTCGAACGGCGCCATCATCGCCGCGGCGCGCTGCGCCACCGCGACGAACGAATAGACGCTGATGTTCATCGTCATCAGGAAATTGTCGAGGCTGGTGTCCATGAACCGCCCGCGCAGCTCGTTCTTGTCCGAAAAGCCGATCGCGTGGACGACGAAATCGATCGTCGGCCACTCCTGCGCGAGCCCGGCGAAGGTCGCGTCGAGGCTCGCCATGTCGGACACGTCGCAATCGAACAGCCGCGCCACGCCCAGTTGTTCGGCCAGCGGACGCACCCGCTTCTCCATCGTCTCGCCCTGATAGCTGAACGCCAGCTCGGCCCCGGCCTCGCTCAGCTTGCGGGCGATGCCCCACGCCAGCGACTTGTCGTTGGCGAGCCCCATGATCAGCCCGCGCTTGCCCTTCATCAATCCGGTCACGACGTGGCTGCTCCTTGCTTGTCGGCACCCTCTAGCGTGTCGTCATCGGGTTCCGCCAGTGCCGCGTTGAGTTCGGCGCCGATCGTGACGCCCAGCCCGATGATGTAGAAGAACAGCAGCGCCACGATCACCCCGGCGAGCGAGCCATAGGTCAGATCGTAACTGCCCAGCCGGCCGAGCACCACGGGCACCAGCGCGGTGGCGCTGACCCACCAGATCGTCGTGAGCAGCGCGCCGGGCCATTTGCGGCATTTCGAATAACGGTATTTGGACGGGGTGACCGAATAGAACAGCGCATAGAGCGCGCCGAACATCACCACGCCGGGCACCAGCCGGGATAGGCCGATCCACCCCGCAATGTCCGATGCCCAGGGCAGCAGCCGGTAGATGAATTCCTGCACGCCGAGCAACAGCCCCTGCAAGACGAACGAGATCAGCGCGAGGATCACCGACAGCACGATCACCAGCATCGAGCTGAGCCGGTAATGCCAGAACGGCCGGGTGAAGGTGACGCCGTAGGCGCGCCGGAAGATGTCGCGCAATGTCTCGACGAAGCTGCCGACCGTCCACAGCCCGACCAGCGCGCCGATCCACAACAGGCTGCCCGTCCGCGCCGTGAGCACCTCCGCGATCGGCTTGCGCAGCAGATCGGCGACCTGATCGGGCACCGCGTGGAGGAACGCGCCGACCGCACGCGCCGTTTCCGCATTCTGCCCGAAGAGCGAGGCGATCGCCGCGGCGACGATGAAGAACGGAAACAACGTCAGCAGCGCGAGATAGGCGAGGTTGCCGGCATACATGAAGCCGTTGTTGAACACGCCGACCGCGACGCGCTTGGTCACCGCCCAGGCGATGCTGCCCGGCGCGAGCCAGCCCGTTTCGTGCAGCGGGTCGGCCGCATGCTCGGGATGCTTCGCCCGTTCCTCGGGGGATTGGGGCGAAACATCGTGCGCCATGGCGATCAGACGCCCATGCCGCCGCGCGGGTTCCCGCTGTCGCGCGCGGACCAGCCTTGCACGAACTCGATCAACGCGTCGTCACCGACCGGCAGATCGACCATCAGCGTGACGAGCTGATCGCCACGCGCATCCTTCGCGCCGCCCTTCTTGTGGAATCCGCGCCCGCGCAGCCGCAGCACCTTGCCCGACGACGATCCCTTGGGAACCGTCAGCATCACGGCGCCCTCGACCGTCGGCACGCGCACGCTGGCGCCCAGCACCGCCTCGGCCAGGCTGACCGGGAGATCGAGCCGCACGTCGTCACCGTCGCGGGTGAAGAATTTGTGCGGCTGGACGGCGATGGTGACGATCGCGTCGCCCGCCCCGCCCGGCCCCGGCTGGCCCTTGCCCGTCAGCCGCATCGTCGTGCCCGTTTCCAACCCGACCGGCAGCTTGAGGTCGATCGTCTTGCCGTCGGCCAATGTGATACGCTGCGGCTTGAGCGCGGCGGCATCGTCGAACGGCACGGCGAGGCGATAGGCAACGTTCGCGCCCTTGGCCGGCGGCTGCTTGCGGCCAAATCCACCGAACCCGCCGGAAAAGCCGCCGCCGCGCCCGTCGCCCGAAAACAGCCCCTCGAACATGTCGTTGAGATCGGCACCCTCGCCGCCGAATTCGAACGATTGCCCGCCGGGGCCGGGGCGGAACCCGCCCGCGCCGGGGTTGCCGCCGCCGAAACCAAACGGCGCGGCGGGGTTGCCGTCGCCGTCGATCTCGCCTCGGTCGAAGCGCGCGCGCTTGTCCTTGTCGGTCAGCAGGTCGTACGCGTTGGTGACCAGGCTGAACCGCTCGGACGCCTTCGGATTGTCCTTGTTCCGGTCCGGATGCAGCTCTTTCGCGAGCTTGCGATACGCCTTCTTGATGTCGGCCTCGCTGGCGGTGCGCGCCACGCCCAGCGTCTGATAAGGATCGGCCACGTCAGTCCCCGTTTCGTCCGTTCGCCGCTATGTGGGGGATCGCGCCCAGATGCGCAATTACGCGGCGGCCTCGATAGCGCTTGGTTGTTGTTCCGGGGTGACGCGCCTTACCGCGCGCGGTAAAGCGCGAACATGGCCGACGATCCGTTCGCTCTGTTCGACACCTGGTTGGCCGAGGCGCAGGCGGGCGAGCCGAACGATCCCAACGCCGTGGCGCTGGCGACGGCGGATGCGAACGGCCGGCCATCGGTGCGGATGGTGCTGCTGAAGGGGCACGATGCGCGCGGGTTCGTGTTCTACACCAACCGCGAAAGCCGCAAGGCGGGCGATCTCGGCGCGAACGCCCACGCCGCCTTGCTCTTCCACTGGAAATCGCTTCGGCGGCAAGTCCGTATCGAGGGACCGGTGAGCCTTGCCAGCGACACCGAAAGCGACGTCTATTTCGCCAGCCGCAGCCGCGATTCGCAGCTTGGCGCCTGGGCCTCGGATCAATCCCGCCCGCTCGCCGATCGCGATACGTTCGAGGCGCGCTTCGCCGACGTGACCGCGCGATTCGACGGCAAGGATGTGCCACGCCCGCCGCATTGGGGCGGATACCGCGTGACGCCGGAGCGGATCGAGTTCTGGCAGGACCGCGCGTATCGCCTCCACGAACGACGCCTGTTCACTCGCGCGGCGAATGGCTGGAGCGAAGGGCTGCTCTACCCATGACCGACGCCGAGCGCCGCGCCATCCCCTTCGCCGTGCGCGCCGCACTGGCCAGCGTGGCGATGGCGTGCGGGCTGATCGCGCTGAAAACCTATGCGGCCTACACCACCCAATCGGTCGCGATGCTCGGTAGCCTCGCCGATTCGGGGCTCGACCTGCTGGCCAGCCTCGTCACGCTCTACGGCGTGCGCCTCGCCGCGACGCCGGCCGACGACGATCACCGTTTCGGGCACGGCAAGGCCGAGGCACTTGCCGCGCTGTTCCAGGTCATGCTGATCACCGCGTCGGCCGCCGGCATCGCGTGGCGCGCGGTCGCG
>JALYTP010000172.1:726-4533 GCA_030854225.1 Pseudomonadota bacterium | reverse complement strand
ATCGTCGGCCTTGTTGGCCAGCACCTTGCTCTCGCCGACGAAGGTGAACCCGGCGCCGACCACCTCGTTGCGCACGACGAGCGGATCGATGCGGTGGAGCGTGGCGACATCGGCGACGCCGCGAAACGGCGCATCGGCATGGTCGATGATCATGTACGTGCCGCCCTTGCGCAGCGCCTTGAACACGCTGGCGTTGAAGGCCTTGACCTCGTCCAGCGGAATGTCGTGATAATTCTGGACGGTCCACACCATGTCGACCGGCGCGGGCAGCGACAGCATGTCGTCCGATTGCGCAGTGGCCGTCACGTTGGCGAGGTTGAGCCCTTGCAGCTTCGTCAGCGTATCGCCGATATCCGGCGCGGCGAAGGCAGGATACACGGCATAAACGTGCCCCTGCGACCCGACGATGTTGGTGAAGATCCGCGTCCAATACCCCGATCCCGGCACGAAATCGACCACCTGCCACCCCGGCTTGACGCCCGAAAACGCCAGCACCTCGGCCGCCTTGCGGCGCGCGTCCTGATCCTGCTGGTCGGCCCGCGCCGGATTTGCAAGCGCGGCGACGATCTCGGGCGCGACCTTGGCGACGGCAACGCTGCCGAACGCGAGCGCGGCCATGGCCGCGACGATGGCGGGTCGAGTGAAACGGGGCATCTATTCCTCCTCGTGAAATGATGAACGATCACACGTCGAGATTGGCGACGCTCAGCGCATTGTCCTGGATGAATTCACGCCGCGGCTCGACCACGTCGCCCATCAGGCGCGTGAAGATCTCGTCCGCCACGTCGGCCTGTTCGACCTCGACGCGCAGCATCGACCGGTTCGACGGATCGAGCGTGGTTTCCCACAATTGCACGGCGTTCATCTCGCCCAGTCCCTTGTAGCGCTGGATCGACAACCCCTTGCGCCCCGCCGCCAGGATCGCGTCGAGCAATTGCGAGGGCCGCCCGACCAGGCTCTCGCCCTTGGCGAGCTTGCCGCCGGTGGCGACCGGCCCCCCGGCATCGTCGCCGTCATCGCCATCTTCGCGGTGGTCGTCATCTTCGTCGGCGGCATTCTCTGCGGCTGCGGCCTCGACGACGGATGCGTTCCTGCCCGGCACCAGCCTTGCCGCCTGGGTGAAGCTGTCGGCCTGTTCAGCGGCGAGCGCGTGCAATTTGCGCGCCTCGGCCGAGGCGACGAACGCCGTCTCGATGATGTGATGATCGGTCACCCCGCGCCACAGCCGCTCGAAATGGAACCCGCCATCCTCGGTCAACCGCCCGGTCCAGCGCGAATCCTCGTCGGCCTGATCGAGCCGCCGCGTCACCTCGGCCAACCGTCCCTGCCGCGCCGCGCGATCCGCCACCGGATCGAGCGCCCCCGCCAGCGCCAGTGCCTCGATGATGGTCGAATCGTAGCGCCGGGGCACGTACCGCATCAGCGTGCGCATGCGCCGCGCATGATCGACCAGCGCGCGCAGGTCGGCGCCCGATCGCGCCCCGCTCGCGCTTTCCAGCACGGTATTGGCGACACCGTTCTCGACCAGATATTCGTCGAGCGCGCTATCGTCCTTCAGATACACTTCGCTGCGCCCGCGCGTCGCCTTGTAGAGCGGCGGCTGCGCGATGTAGAGGTGCCCGCGCTCGATCAGTTCGGGCATCTGGCGGTAGAAGAAGGTCAGCAGCAGCGTGCGGATGTGCGCGCCGTCGACATCGGCGTCGGTCATGATGACGATCTTGTGATAGCGCAGCTTGTCGGCGTTGAAATCGTCACGCCCGATGCCGGTGCCCATCGCCTGGATCAGCGTACCGATCTCCTTGGAGCCCAGCATCCGGTCGAACCGCGCGCGCTCGACGTTCAGGATCTTGCCGCGCAGGGGAAGGATCGCCTGGAAATGCCGGTCGCGGCCCTGCTTGGCGGAGCCGCCGGCGGAATCGCCCTCGACCAGGAACAGTTCGGACTTGGCCGGGTCCTTCTCCTGACAATCGGCCAGCTTGCCGGGCAGGCTGGCGATGCCCAGCACCGACTTGCGGCTTGCCTCACGCGCCTTGCGCGCCGCCTCGCGCGCGGCGGCGGCGTCGATCGTCTTCTGGATGATCGAGCGCGCGTTGGCGGGGTTTTCCTCGAGCCATTCGGCGATCTTGTCGGCGAGCAAAGACTCAAGTGGCTGGCGGACTTCGGACGAGACGAGCTTGTCCTTGGTCTGCGAGCTGAACTTGGGATCGGGCAACTTGACCGAGACGATCGCGGTCAACCCCTCGCGCATGTCGTCCCCGGTCAGCGTCACCTTCTCCTTCTTCATCAACCCCGATTTCTCGGCATAATTGTTCAGCGTGCGGGTCAGCGCCGAGCGGAAGGCGGCGAGGTGTGTGCCGCCGTCACGCTGCGGGATGTTGTTGGTGAAGCACAGGACGTTTTCGTAATAGCTGTCATTCCATTCCAGCGCGACGTCGATGCCGATATCGTCGCGCTGGCCGTTGACCGAGATCGGCTCGGGAAACAGCGGCGTCTTGGTGCGATCGAGATATTTGACGAACGCGGCGATCCCGCCCTCGTAATATAGCTCGACGGTGCGCGGCTCCTCGTGCCGCGCGTCGGTCAGAAACAGGCGGACGCCCGAATTGAGGAACGCCAGTTCGCGGTAACGATGCTCGAGCTTCTCAAAATCGAACTCGATGATCTTGAAGGTGGCGGGACTGGGCAGGAAGGTGACGCGTGTGCCCTTCTGCCCCGGCGCGGCCTTGCCGACGACCTTGAGCGGTTCGACCGCGTCGCCGAACGCGAAGCGCATATAATGCTCCTCGCCGTCGCGCCAGATCGTCAGGTCGAGGAATTCGCTGAGCGCGTTGACCACCGACACGCCGACCCCGTGCAATCCGCCGGAGACCTTGTAGGCATTGTCGTCCGACGTGTTCTCGAACTTCCCGCCGGCGTGGAGCTGGGTCATGATGACCTCGGCCGCCGACACGCCTTCCTCGGCATGGATGCCGGTCGGGATGCCGCGGCCGTTATCGGTCACGCTGACCGATCCGTCGGGGTTCAGCTGGATGTCGATGCGGTCGCAATGCCCCGCCAGCGCCTCGTCGATCGCATTGTCGGAAACCTCGAACACCATGTGGTGGAGGCCGGAGCCATCGTCGGTATCGCCGATATACATGCCGGGGCGTTTGCGCACCGCATCGAGGCCCTTGAGCACCTTGATCGAATCGGCGCCGTAATCGTTCGTGTTGGGGTCTTCTGCCATGCCCAGCCTATAGGGATTCGCCCCTGGAAACGGAAGCGAAATGGGCGGCGGGCTCTGGGCACCGGTAATGTCGATTGCGGACACCCGTTGCGGCGATCGGCCAATCGCGCGTGGCGGGTGCGCCGCGAAAAGACCCCGCCCGCGCGTGGCGGACGGGGCCGGTTTGGCGCGTCGGGCGCGGTGGATCAGAACTCGCTGGCGCGGCGGCCGAGCAGAGTCACCTCGACGCGGCGGTTCTGGCGCATGCCCTGGATGGTCGCATTGGTCGCGACCGGGCTGGTTTCACCGTGCCCGGCGACCGCGAAGCGCGCGCGCGTCACACTCATCTGGTCGAAGGCGCTGCGTACGCTGGCGGCGCGGCGCTCCGATAGCGCCTGATTATGCGCATCGCTACCGCGCAAATCGGTATAGCCGTCGATCGCCACCCGCACGCCGGGATTGTCGCGCAGATAGTCGGCGATCGGTCGCAGCTTGTCGACAGCACCGGGTCGCAGCACGTCGCTGTCGGTCGCGAACAGCACGTCGTCGTCGAGCCGCATCATCGCGCCGCGCGCGGTCTGGCGGAAACCATAACCGTGCAT
>JALYTP010000172.1:0-716 GCA_030854225.1 Pseudomonadota bacterium | reverse complement strand
ACCGTGCATCGCGCCACGGTCCCAATGACCGGGCGCGTTATCGACCACCACCACCTGGTCGCGGTGATCCCAGTCGAACCGGTCGCGCCGCGGTCCCGCCGCATTGGCGAACGCGCGGTTGGCGGCTTCGGCCTCGCGCGGACTGACGAACCCGTCGTGATTGAAATCGAAATTGCGCATCACGAAGGCGCGGCCACGATTGGTCGCGCGCAATTCGGGATAGAGCAGCGGCACCCCGCGTCCGGCAAGCCGATAGTCACGCTCTCCGGCGCGACCGCCGTGCCAGTCCCACCGATCCTGCGCGAGCGCGGGGGCGGCGATGGTGGCGAGCGCAAGCCCGGCAAGCGCGGCGCGGGTTGAAAATCTGGTCGTCATACAATCCTCCTTTGGCCCCCGCCATCGACGGCGAATGGCGCACCCGGCTTGAACGCCCGGTGAGGAGGATCGACAGCGCAGGTTCACCCGCCGAGCGCGATCCGCGTCGCCGCCGGGTCGATATCGGCGAACAGCGCTTCCTCGGTGCCGGTCACCCACACCTGCCCCCTGCCCGCCAGCCGCTCGAACAGCGCGGCGCGGCGCACGGGATCGAGATGGGCCGCGACCTCGTCGAGCAGCAGCACCGGCGCGCGTCCAGTGCGCGCGGCGACCAGATCGGCATGCGCGACGATCACGCTGAGCAACAGCGCCTTCTGCTCGCCGGTCGAACTGAGCGCCGC
>JALYTP010000171.1 GCA_030854225.1 Pseudomonadota bacterium | reverse complement strand
ATCCCCAATCGCGCGCGCAAGCAGCAGCGCGCCGCCACCGCCGCGCGGACCTACCACGACCCAGCGCTTGCCGGCTTCGAGCGGCGCATCCTCGCGCAAGTCGAACCCCAGCTTCCCGACATAGAAGGCGATCGCGTCGTCATATTCGTCGACGACGAGCGCGGTGAGGCTCAGGCGCTGGGGCATAACCGGTGGGCCGGCCGACGGATCAATTCCGCCAGCTCGTGTCCTTCTTGTCGACCAGTCGCACCATCGCGGCGAAATCCGCTTCGCCTGGTTTGGCGCTGGCCTGTGCCAGGTGGAGATCGCGCTGGTGGACCTTCACCACGTCCTCGCTCACCTCGATCGGCGGCACGCCCATCGACAGCGCGGCGATCTGGATTTCGCACGCGCGCTGGAGCGACCAATGCTTGATGAACGCCTCGGGCAGGGTCTTGCCCATCACCAGGATGCCGTGGTTTTTCAGCAGCATCACGCGCCTGTCGCCGAGATGCGCCAGCAATCGCTCGCCCTCCTCGTCGCGCACCGTCACGCCCTCGAAATCGTGATAGGCGATCTGCCCGGCAAAGTTGCAGGCGTAGAAATTGATCGGGCGCAGCCCTCCCTCGACCGAGCTGACCGCCATCCCCGCCGTGGTGTGCGTGTGCATGATGCAATGCGCGTCGGGCAGGTGTTTGTGGAACAGCGCATGCTGCACAAAACCCGCGCGGTTGACCGGATAGGGGCTGTCGGCGAGCTTGTTGCCGTCGATATCGATCTTGACCAGCGACGATGCCGTCACCTCGCTGAAATGCAGCCCGAACGGGTTGATCAGGAACGCGCCGTCCTCGTCCAGCTTCACCGTGATGTGGTTGTAGATCATCTCGGACCAGCCGAGCATGTCGAACACGCGGTAGCAGGCGGCGAGTTGCTGGCGCGCCTCCCATTCGGCCTCGCTCATCTGGGCATTGCGGACGACGGCGGTGGCCATGCTGCTCTCCGGGTTCGATTATCGAATATGCGGGTTATTTCATAGCGCGGGGACGAAAGCTAGCCGAGCAGCGCGGTGATCTCGTGCTCCTCGAAGCCCGCTTCCTCCAGGATCGCGCGGCCCTGCGTCTCGCCCGCCATGCGCGGCTCGACCGTGCGGCTGGCCGAGTAACGCGGTGCCGGCGCGGGCTGGACGACTCCGCCGGCCTGGACGAACGCGCCGCGCGCGACATTGTGCGGGTGTGCCGCCGCCTCGTCGAAGCCGAGCACCGGCTGGAAGCAGGCGTCATGCCCGGCGAACGCCTCGACCCATTCGTCGCGCGTACGCTGCTTGAAGCGATACGCCAGATCCTGTTTCAGGCGCGGCCAGATGGCGGGCGCGAACTGCGTGTCCCATTCGGGCCCGTCGAGCGCCATCGCTGTGCGCATCGCGGCATAGAATTGCGGCTCGAGCGCCCCGATCGCGACCCATTTGCCGTCGGCCGTCTCGTACGTGCCGTAAAACGGCGCGCCGCCGTCGATCAAATTGGTGCCCCGCGCCTCGCTCCACCGGCCCATCCCGCGAAAGCCCCAGATCATGCTCATCAGCACCGCCGAGCCTTCGGCCATCGCACAATCCACCACCTGGCCCATGCCGGTCGCCTGCGCCTGGAGGATCGCGGCGAGCATCCCGACCGCAAGCATCATCCCGCCGCCACCGAAATCGCCGACCATGTTGATCGGCGGCACCGGCTTGCCGCCTGCCTCGCCGAACGCATGCAGCGCGCCCGAGATCGCGATGTAATCGATATCGTGCCCCGGCTCCTGCGCCAGCGGGCCGTCTTGCCCGTATCCTGTCATGCGCCCGTAGACGAGGCGGGGATTGGCGGCGAGCAGCACGTTGGGGCCGAGGCCCAGCCGCTCCATCACGCCGGGGCGGAACCCCTCGATCAGCCCGTCGCAATTCTCGGCAAGGCGGCGTACCGCGCCAATGGCGAGCGGATGCTTCAGATCGAGCGTGACGTTGCGGCGCGAGCGGAGCAAAGGATCGCGTGCCGGGTCCGTTACGTTCAGCCCTCCACTCGGGCGTTCGATGCGGATCACCTCGGCGCCGTGATCGGCGAGCATCATGCCGCAGAACGGTCCCGGCCCGATCCCCGCGATTTCGAGGATGCGCAGCCCGGCGAGGGGAGGCAGCGTGGTCACCCCTGCCGCTCGCCCAGCCGGGGCGCGGGGCGGCCGGTCGCCAGATCGGCGTCGGAAAAACGGATCGGCGTGCGCACCGTATCGAGGCGTTCGCCGCGCAACACCATCCCGCGCGCCGCGATCTGCGGATCGGTCAGCGCCTGCGCCACGCTGTTGATCGGCCCGGCGGGTACGCCCGCCTGCTCGAGCAGCGCCAACAGCGCATCGCGGTCGAATCGCCGCGTGATGCCCTCGACGATCGGCGTCAGTTCGGCGCGGTTGGCGACGCGCGCCGGGTTGGTCGCGAAGCGCGGATCGTCGGCAAGCTCCTCCATCCCCGCCACCGCGCAGAACCGGCGGAACTGGCCGTCATTGCCGACCGCGAGGATCAGCCAGCCGTCGGCGCTCGGGAATACCGCGTATGGCGCGATGTTGACGTGTGCGTTGCCCATGCGCGGCGGGGTTTCCCCGGTCGCGAAATAATTCGCCGCCTGGTTGCCGAGCAGCCCGGTCATCGTGTCGAGCAACGCCATGTCGATATGCTGGCCGCGCCCCGTCTTCTCGCGCTGGATCAACGCCGCCTGGATCGCGATCACCGCGTAGAGCCCCGTCGCCAGATCGGAAATGGCGACCCCCATCTTCTGCGGCGCGCCCTCCGGCTCGCCCGTGATCGCCATCATCCCGCCCATGCCCTGGATGATGAAATCGTATCCGGCGCGGTGCGCGTAGGGGCCGTCCTGCCCGAAGCCGGTGATCGAGCAATAGATCAGCCGCGGGTTCAGCGCCGACAGGCTCGCATGATCGAGCCCGTATTTTGCGAGCCCCCCGACCTTGAAATTCTCGATCAGCACATCGCTCGACGCGGCGAGGCGGCGGACTTCGGCCTGTCCCTCGGGCGTGCGGAAATCGAGCACCACCGATGATTTGCCGCGATTGGCCGAACGGAAATAGGCGGCGTCGTGTGTGCCGTCCGGGTTTTCCACGAACGGCGGGCCCCAGCGGCGCGTATCGTCGCCTTCCGGCGCCTCGACCTTGGTCACCTCGGCGCCGAGATCCGCCAGCGTCTGCCCCGCCCATGGCCCGGCGAGGATCCGCGCGAGTTCGAGCACCCTGAGCCCGGCAAGAGGCGCGGGCTTGCTCAGAACGCCGCGATCCCGGTGATCGCGCGGCCGAGGATCAGCGCGTGGACGTCGTGCGCGCCCTCATAGGTGTTGACCGTCTCCAGGTTCATCAAATGACGCATCACGTGATATTCCCCGCTGATGCCGTTGCCGCCGTGCATGTCGCGGCTCATCCGTGCGATATCGAGCGCCTTGCCGACATTGTTGCGCTTGACGATCGAGATCATCTCGGGCGCGAACTTGCCCTCGTCCATCAGGCGGCCGACGCGCAAGGACGCTTGCAACCCGACCGCGATCTCGGTCTGCATGTCGGCGAGTTTCTTCTGGTAGAGCTGGTTCGCCGCCAGTGGCTTGCCGAACTGCGCCCGGTCGAGCCCATATTGGCGCGCGGCATGCATACAGAATTCCGCCGCGCCCATGCTGCCCCACGAAATCCCGTAGCGCGCGCGGTTAAGACAACCGAACGGCCCCTTCAGGCCCTGCACGTCGGGCAGGAGCGCGTCCTCCCCAACCTCGACGTCATCCATCATCACCATCCCGGTGATCGACGCGCGCAGGCTCAGCTTGCCCTCGATCTTGGGTGCGGAAAGCCCCTTCATGCCCTTGTCGAGCACGAACCCGCGAATGCCGCCGCCATGCGCGTCGGATTTGGCCCAGATGACGAACACGTCGGCGATTGGCGCGTTCGAAATCCAGGTCTTGGAGCCCGAGATCGAATAGCCGCTGGCGGTCTTGATCGCCTTGGTCTTCATGCCGCCAGGGTCGGAACCGGCATCGGGCTCGGTCAGCCCGAAGCAGCCGATCCATTCTCCGCTCGCCAGCTTGGGGAGATATTTCCGCTTCTGTTCCTCCGACCCGTAGGCGAAGATCGGGTACATCACGAGGCTCGACTGTACGCTCATCATCGAACGGTAGCCGCTGTCGATCCGTTCGACTTCGCGCGCGACGAGGCCGTAGGCGACATAGGATGCGCCGACCCCGCCATATTCCTCGGGGATGGTCGGCCCGAGCAGGCCCAGATCGCCCATCTCGCGGAAGATCGACGCGTCCGTCACCTCGTTGGCGAAGGCATCGACGATGCGCGGCGCGAGCTTGTCCTGCGCATAAGCGCGCGCGGTATCGCGGATCATGCGCTCGTCTTCGCTCAGTTGATCGTCGAGCAGAAACGGGTCCGCCCAGTCGAAGGGTGCCATGCCGGCCATCAGTATCTCCACGTTCCCCGGCGAAGGGCGGGGTCCAGTTACGGAACGCCGGTTAATGTGAGTTGCGGCTCATTGCTACTGCCTTCCCAAC
>JALYTP010000170.1 GCA_030854225.1 Pseudomonadota bacterium | reverse complement strand
GGTGCAATCAGCGCCCGATCCTGTGCCGCTCAGCGCCGAAAAGCCGCCGCGAGCAGGCGCCGCGTTTCCGCCCAGGCGGTACTTCCCGGTGCGATCAGTTCGACATGCCCGGTGCGCGCGACGAATCGCAACGTCACCGCATCGCCGGCCTCGCGCGCCAGGCGCTCGTAGCCGGTGCCGAGCCGTTCGGGGATGATCGCATCGTCGCGTCCGTGGACGAGATCCTGCGGCACGCCGAGCGGGAGCAGGCGTGGCACCGAGGTATCGGCATAGACATCGGGACGATCCGACGTGGGGGCGCCGGTAAGCGCGTGCACGACCGCGGTGCCGCAACCATTGTCCTCAGCCTGCGCGGTGACCTCGAGATCGGGCAGCCCGCCCAGGCTGATGACGTGCGCGATGCGCAGCGGGCGGGTGGTGCGCAGAATGCTCCCCGCGGGAAGGCGTGGCCTGCCGGCCAGCCACAGCGCCAGATGACCGCCCGCCGAATGGCCGATCGCGACGATCCGTGCCGTATCGAGGTGAAAGCGTGCGGCGTGCGCGTGGAGCGCGTCGGCCGCCGCCGCCGCATCGCCGAACGTGCCGGGGTAACCGCCGCCCGGCCGGTCGACCCCGCGATAGTCCACATTCCACACGGCGTATCCCGCCGCGCGCAGATCATCGGCGGCCCAGTCCATCAGGCGGCGATCGGCGATGCTGGACGTCCAGCAACCGCCGTGGACCATCAGCACGGTTTCGAACGGCCCCGGACCGGGCGGATGCCAGACATCGATCTTCTGCAAGGCGTCATCGCCGTACGCGATCGTCGCATCGGGCGTCGGGCGCTCGCGACCGGTCAGGTCGGCCCAGATCATCAGCGGTTTGGGCGGATCGTCCGGCATCGCGCACCGTCATGGCGACGGGCGCGAGAAAGGCAAGCCAGCGACGGACCGCCCCGCCTCGCCGCCCCGCCTCGTCGCTCCTTATCGCGGTCCCGCTTCGCCGAACCTGCGTCAGCGCGGTGCGCGCGCCCGGTGAGGCTGCGCCGCGCGCCACGGTGCGTTGAATTGCTGGGCGGTGAGGCGCTCCATCGCGAAGAGGAGACTCGCTATCACCTTATCGATGCCGGTGCCGATCTGGTGATGATGATCCGCCCAGGAGCGGTCGAGATAATCGTCGCGCATCGCTTTCTTTCCTTCCGTCGTCCGTCAAAGATATGCGACTGACGTCACGCCGCCGCCAACAAATCGTTGGACAGGATCGACAAGGTGGATTTATGGAACGGCGATGCGCAGGATCCCCCCGCTCTCCGCCGTCCGGGTGTTCGAGGCGGCGGCGCGGATCGAGAATTTCACCGGCGCGGCCGCCGAACTCGGCATGACGCAGGCGGCGGTCAGCTATCAGATCAAGATGCTCGAGGAACGGTTGGGTGTGGCGCTGTTCCGGCGCGAGAAGAAGCGCGTGATCCTGACCGATGCGGGCCGCCGCGCGGCACCGCAATTGTCGCGCGCGTTCGACCTGCTCGACAGCGCGTTTGCCGGGCTGCGCGCCGAGGATGAGGCGTTGCTGAGCATTTCGGCATCGAATACCTTCGTCAACACCTGGCTGGCGTGGCGGCTGGGCAGCTTTCAGGTCGCGCACCCGGAAATGGCGGTGCGGTTGCAGACCACCGACGTGCTCATCGATTTCGCGGCGGACGATATCGACGTCGCGATCCGGGCCGGGCGCGGGCCGTGGGAGGGGCTCGTGCAGGATTTGCTGGTGCCGATCGATTTCACCCCGATGTGCAGCCCCGATTTCCGCGCGCGGCACGGGCCGGACATCACGCCGGACGATATGCTGCGCCTGCCGCAGATCAGCCCGCACGATCCGTGGTGGCCGTTCTGGCTGCGTGAGGCGGGGGTGGATGTGCCCGAGGGGCCGCCGCGCCCGGGTGTGCGTCTCGACAGCCAAGCGCATGAGGGGCACGCCGCGATGGCCGGGCAGGGGATCGCGATGCTGACCCCGTTTTTCTGGCGCAACGATCTGGCGGAGGGGCGGCTGGTGCAGCTGTTCGACCAGGTATCGACGCGCGGTTATGCCTATTGGCTGGTGTTCCCGGAGGCGCGGCGGGGCGTGGCCAAGATCCGGCGCTTCCGTGACTGGGTCCTCGCCGAACGCGCGCGCGATCTGCCCAGCCCGGTGTGATGCGTCCGCCGGGTGGGCGCCGAGATCGTTGAGTACGGCGCCCGGTCGTTCTAGAGGCAATCCCGTGCCACGCCTCCATGCCCTCGCCGACCGCGCGCTTGTCGCCACCCGCTCTCGGATCGCGCGCGGCAGCGGCGTGCGGCGGAGGCACTGATGGGCTGGGTAAGTCTCGCGCTGATCGGGGTCATGGCGGCGGCGGTGCTGGCACTGCTCGGCGTGCCGCGCCCGCTCTGGTCGTTCGCCGGCGCGGCGCTGATGGTCGGCGCGACGGGCTATGCCGTCCAGGGCAGCCCCGCGCTTCCTGGCCATCCGGTCACCGCCGGCACTGCGGCGATCGCGGTCGATCCCGGCCTGATTGCGCTGCGGGCGAGGATGTTCGGGGATTTCACCGCCGAAAACGCTTTCCTGTTGGGATCGGATGCCTTCATGCGCGGCGGCGATACGCAAGGCGGGGTCGATTACGTCCTCGCCGGGCTCAAGCTGTCACCGCAAAGCGCGATGTTGTGGACCGGGCTCGGCACCGCGATGGCGCAGCATGACGGCAACACCATGTCGCCCGCCGCGCTGTTCGCGTTCCGCCGCGCGATCACGCTCGCGCCGCGGCATCCGGGGCCGTATTTCTTCCTCGGCATCGCGCAGGTCCGCGCAGGCGCGTTCCCGCAAGCGCGCGGCGCCTGGATGCGGGCGCTCGCGCTCACGCCGCCAGGCACATCGTATCGCGGCGAGATCGTCGGGCGGCTCGTGCTGCTCGATCGCTACCTCGCCGCCATCGCGGCAGCGGGCGCGCGGTAGGCGCTCAGCCGGCCCACGCCTCGAACGGCAGGCCGAGATCGTCGGCCACCGCCTTGTATGTGATCTTGCCCTTGTAGACGTTGAGCCCCGCGGCGAGATGCGGATCGGCCTTCATCGCCGCCTCCGCCCCCATGTTGGCGAGGCGCAGCGCAAACGGCAGCGTCGCGTTGTTGAGCGCGAAGGTGGATGTGCGCGCCACCGCGCCGGGCATGTTGGCGACGCAGTAATGGATCACGCCGTCAATCTCGAACACCGGGTTTTCGTGCGTCGTCGCGTGGCTGGTCTCGAAACAGCCCCCCTGATCGATCGCGATATCGACCAGCACCGATCCGCGCTTCATCGTCTTGAGCATCTCGCGCGTAACGAGCTTGGGCGCCGCCGCGCCGGGGATCAGCACCGCGCCGATGACGAGGCTGGCGCTCTTCACCGCCGCCGCGATCGCCGCCTTGGAGGCATAAGCGGTCTTGATCTGCGAGGAGAAGAACATGTCGAGTTCGGCAAGCCGATCGTTCGAAATGTCGTAGATCGTCACGTCGGCGCGCATGCCGACCGCCATCTGCGCCGCGTTGACGCCCGAAATGCCGCCGCCGAGGATCGCGACCTTGGCCGGTGCCACCCCGGGGACGCCGCCGAGCAACACGCCGCGACCGCCCTGTTCCTTCTCCAGATAATGCGCGCCGACCTGCACCGACATGCGCCCCGCCACTTCGGACATCGGCTTGAGCAACGGCAGGCCGCCGCGTGCGCCGGTCACCGTCTCGTACGCGATGCACGTCGCGCCCGATTTCATCAGCCCCTCGGCCTGCGGCTTGTCGGCGGCGAGGTGGAGGTAGGTGAAGAGCAGGTGGCGCGGCTCGAGCATCGCGATCTCGCTCGCCTGCGGCTCCTTGACCTTAACAATCATGTCGCTTTGGGCGAACACCGTCCTGGCGTCGGGCACGATCCGCGCGCCGGCCTCTACATAATCGGCATCCTCGAAATCGATGCCCATCCCGGCCTGCGTCTGGACGATCACCTCATGCCCCGCAGCCGTCAGCTCGGCGACGGAAGGCGGGGTCAGGCCCACGCGATATTCGTGGTTCTTGATTTCCTTGGGCACACCGACGCGCATGGGAACTCTCCAGTGATGATCGTTGGCCCGCATATAGCGATCCGGGCGGTGCGAATCTGTGCAAATGTCGTCGCGCGGTCGTAGCGTTTCGCATGAAATCGCGGTAGAGCGCCGCATGAAGAATGATTCCATGCATCTGGATCGAATCGACGCCGCGATCCTGAAGCACGTCGCGATCGATGCGCGCGCCTCGGTCAGCCAGATCGCGAATATGGTCGGCTTGTCGCAATCCGCCTGTACGCGTCGCCTCCAGGCGCTCGAGGCGTCGGGGCATATCACCGGCTATGGCGCGCGGCTGGGGCATCGGCGGCTGGGCTTTCACGTCACCGCGCTGGTCGACATCACGCTCGGTACGCAGGTGGAGGAGGACTTGGCCGCGTTCGAGCGCGCGGTGGCGGCGATCGACGGCATCGTCGAGTGCGCGCTGGTTTCGGGCGCGCAGGATTACCGGCTCAAAATCGTGTGCCGCGACCTCGACGATTACGAACGGCTG
>JALYTP010000169.1 GCA_030854225.1 Pseudomonadota bacterium | reverse complement strand
CGACATGCGCAGTTTGCGCAGCAGCCGGATGACCTGCACCGGCACGTCGACCCCGGCGATCAGCGCCAGCCCGCCGGCCATCGCGAACAGGATGCCGACGAAGGTGCCGCCGAGCGACCCGATCGCGCCGTTAATGTCGGACGATGCGAGGCCCAGCGTCGCGCGCGACGATTTCCACAACATGTAGGCACCGATCGATCCGAGCAGCGCGACCTTGAGCAAGCCCTTGCCCAGCTCGATCCAGCCCTGCGGCCCGAAGATGCGCTTCAGCCCGGAGCCGGGATTGACCCGCGATGCCTTGGGCGCGAGCAGACCGCCGTTGAAAGTCAGCGAGCCCAGCCCCGCCTGGCTCAGAATCGCGGCGGCGACGGTGATGGCGAACAGCGTGCCGATCGACGGCGCGAGCTTCCATCCCGCCTCGGCGAGCGGGTGGAACGGCTCGAAATCCTCGATATCGGCGCGCCCGAACTGGAAACTTGCCGCCATCACCGCCTTGCACGCCGCCACCAGCGAGGGGCCGAACAAGGCGATCCAGCCGCATCCCGCCATCACCACCAACGCGGTGCCGAATTCGCGGCTGCGCAGGACATCGCCCTGCTCACGCGCGTCGCGGCGTCGCTTGGCGGTTGGGGCTTCGGTCCGTTCGCCGAAATCCTCCGCCATCAGCCGAGTACCAGGCGCTGCGTGGCGGAAAGCGCCTCGTTGATGATGACGAGCATGTAATCGCCCATCGCGGGAAACGAGATGGCGAGCGCGACGACCCCGACGGCGAGACTCATCGGCAGCCCGACCGCGAACAGATTGAGCGCCGGTGCGGCGCGCGACAGCATGCCGACGATCAGATTAAGGCACAGCAGCAGGAAGCCGACCGGCAGCGCGAGCAGCAACCCGGCGAGGAAGGTGTAGCCGCCGAAGAACGCGATGTTCTTGAGCTGCTCGGGCGTCAGCCAGGCCGCACCGGGGGGCATCACGTCATAGCTCTTCACGATCATCTCGACGAGCACCAGGTGGCCGTTCACCGCGAGGAACAGCAAGGTGAGCATCATCGACATGAACTGGCCGAGCGCGGGGGTGGAATGGCCGTTCTGCGGATCGATCGCCTGCGCGAAACCCAGCCCCATCGACGTGCCGATCACTTCGCTCGCGATGGTCGGCGCGGCGAAGGCGATCTGCAGCACGAAGCCGATCGCAAAGCCGATCAACGCCTCCGCCGCGACCGACAGGATCGTGGTGAGCGAAAAGATCTGTGCCGGGGGCACAATCGGGTGCGCGGCCAGCACCAGTACGCCGATCGCCCCCGACAAGGCGACGCGCACCTGGAGCGGAATCGACACCGCGCCGAACACCGGCGCGGCGATGAACGCCGCCCCGATCCTGACCATCACGAAGATCAGCGCCCACAATTTGGGCTCGACGGCGAGGCCGAAGCCCAACATCGCCTAGCGCACCAGATCCGGGATCCGGTCGAAGATGCCGAGCGTGAAGTCGCTGAGCAACCCCATGATCATGCCGCCGAACACCATGATCGAGATCGCCACGACGATCAGCTTGGGCACGAACGACAGCGTCTGTTCGTTGATCGAGGTCGCTGCCTGGATCATGCCCAGGATCAAGCCCGACAGGAGCGCCGGGATCAGGATCGGCGCTGCGGCGAGCGCGAGCACCCACATCGTCTGGTTGGCGATCGTGAGGAAATAATCGGCGTCCATGGCGCTAACTCACGAAACTGTTGGCGAGGCTGCCCATCGTCAGCGCCCAGCCGTCGACCAGGACGAACAGGAGCAGCTTGAACGGCAGCGAGATGATCGTCGGCGACATCATCATCATGCCGAGCGACATGAGCACGGTGGCGACGACGAGATCGATCACGATGAAGGGCAGGAAAACGAGGAAGCCGATCTGGAACGCGGTCTTCAACTCGCTCGTCACGAAGGCGGGGAGCAGGACCGAAAAGGGAATGTCGTCGGCATTGGCATAGGGCCCGCTCTTGGCGATGCCGGCGAACAGGGTGATGTCGGTCTTGCGCGTCTGCTTCGCCATGAAGGCATGGAGCGGTTTGCCGGCGGTCGAGATCATCTGCGTCGCGGGCATCGTGCCGGCGGCGTAGGGCTGGATCGCGGTGGTGTTGATCTGGCTGATGACGGGCGACATCACGAAGAACGACAGGAACAGCGACAACCCGACCAGCACCTGGTTGGGCGGGGTCTGCTGCAGGCCGAGCGCCTGGCGCAGCACCGACAGCACGATCAGGATCCGCGTAAAGCTCGTCATCATCAGCAGGATGCCGGGCAGGATCGTCAGCAGCCCCATGATGATGAGGATCTGCAGGCTGAGCGACAGCGGCGCCTTGCCGCCATTGCCCCCGCCGATATCGCCGAGCGCACGGTCGATCGCGTCGCCCGCGCCCGGCGTCGCGGGCGGTGTCACAGCGGGCAGGCCCTGCGCCAGGGCGGGGTGCGCGATCAGGAACGCGAAGATCAGCGCCAGCACCGCGAGCGCGATCTTGCCCCACGGCAATCCGCGCTTCGTATCCGGCGCCGTGATCAGCGCGGGGCCAGTGCCGTGACGGGTGACGGTGATGTTAGCGAGGATGGTCACCGGGTCGCGTCCTGCTTGTCGATCAGATTGACGCCGCCGCGACCGACCGAAACGAGCAATTTCTTGCCCTCGAACTCAAGCACCGCGAGGCGCAGGCCGGGAGAAATCATCATCGTCTCGGCGACCCGGAGCATGCGGTTGGCGGGCTGGCCGGGCATGCGGCTCTCCAGCTTGCGCCACAGCCACAGGCATCCGATCATCAGCCCGCAGACGAGCGGCAGCAGCACGACCAGTTTCAGGACATAGGCCCACATCATGGCGGATCAGCCGCGCTTGTCGGGCGAGACGAGCTCGGTCATGCGCACGCCGAAACGCTCGCCGACCATCACGACTTCGCCGCGACCGATCAGCGTGCCGTTGACCAGCACGTCGAGCAGTTCGTTCGACTGGCGATCCAGCTCGATCACCGAGCTCTCCCCCAGCGCGAGCAATTCGCGCAGTGTCAGGCTGGTCGATCCGATCTCGACCGTCAGCTTGACGTCGACATCCTGCAGCAAGCGAAAATTCGCCGCCAGCGCGGTGTCCACGGGAAATCCCCCCGTCATGTCGTTCATTGCATGTCCCCGATTTCACCAACGATGGCATTGAGTTTGATAGCGGCGCGCCCGTTCGACGTGCCGACCGTGCCGGCGCCGAGCCGATCCCCCCCGACCATCACCGGCACGAGGTGATCGAAGCTGATCGGAATGACGTCCCCCGCCTTCAGCGCCATGAGCTGCGACAGTGGAATCATCGGTTCGGCGAGTACCGAGCGCACCGGGAACGACACCCCCATCACCGCGCGGGTGAGGCCGGTGCGCCAGGCGGGATCGGGTTCGGCGGTCTTGGCGTGGACCTTGCCCGTCAGCGACGGGGCATAGGGCTTCAGCGCGGTGACCGGATAGAGCAGATCGATGAAGATCGGTTTGGCGGTGCCCGCGGCGATGCCGAAGCGCGTGACGACCAGCGCGTCGTCACCGTCGAGCCCGGCGAGCATCGCGGCATTCGCCTCGACATGGCCGGGCGCGAACTTGAGCCGTGCAAGCGGCTCCCAGGCGAGGCGCAGCGGCTCGGCGAGCATCGTGCCGATGCGGCTGACCAAAGCCTCGGCCGAGGGGGAGAATTCGGCCGCCAGCGCGTGCGGCGCGGCGCCCGTACCGCCGAAGAACAGATCGAGCAGCTCCATCACGAAGCGGCCGTCGAGCACGCAGAGCGCCCCGCCATTGCCAGGCGACATCGCCAGCGGCAGCCACGCGGTCAGCGCGTCGCCGCGTTCGGTGCGGTAATCGGCGAAGCGCTGCACCGCGAGCGGTTCGGCGAAGGTGCGCAGTTCCTGGCGCAGCAGCGGCTCGAACACACCGCGCAGCGAGCGCGCGAGCCGCGCCGACAGATGTTGCAGCGTGTGGAGATCGCCGAACGGATTGAGGTTCACGGCGCCGAGCGCGATGTGCTCGGCCTGTCGCGGCCGCTCGCGCCGTTCGCTCGTATCCGGTGAAACCTCGTTAACCATGTCTCACTGAACAACGAAACTGGTAAAGTAAACGTTACCGATGCCGCCAAAACCCTCCTTTTCCTTCAGCGTATCGTTGATCGCCTTGACCAGCCGGGCCTGCAAAATCTTCTTGCCCTCGGCGGTGGTGACCTGATCCTCGTCGGTATCGCCCAGCGTCATCAGGATCGCCGATCGCACCGCGATCTCGTGCGTTTTGAGGTTCTCGATCACACTGTCGTCATACGGCGTCGATACCGCGAGCCCGACCTGGATGAAGTGCACGCCGTTCTGGAGGTTCGAGGTGAAGTCCTTGTCCATCGTGTAATAATTGGAGGCGTATTTCTCCCCGCCCGTCGTCGTGGCGACGCCGGCCTTCGCGGCATCGCCCTCACCCGCGGCGATCCGTTTTTGCGCGCTCTTGGGCATCAGC
Organism: Pseudomonadota bacterium; assembly: GCA_030854225.1. Lineage (GTDB taxonomy): Bacteria > Pseudomonadota > Alphaproteobacteria > Sphingomonadales > Sphingomonadaceae > Sphingomonas. The sequence goes on along the minus strand of JALYTP010000169.1, from coordinate 65 downwards.
TTGGGGCCGGGAGCGGCCGCGATCCCGCCGCCATGCGCGAACGGTCCGACGCCCGCGGCATACAG
>JALYTP010000168.1 GCA_030854225.1 Pseudomonadota bacterium | reverse complement strand
CGACGAGACGCTGGATGCATGGTCGACAGGCGATGTGGCTCGCCTTCATCGCGCGCTCGACGCGACCTTCACCGGCGCGCCGGTGCTGCGCGATGCGCTGCTCACCCAACGCAATCGCCGCTGGGCGGACCTGCTGGCACAGCGCCTCGCCCGCCCCGGCACGACGCTCGTGGCGGTCGGCGCGGGGCATCTTGTCGGCGCGCCGTCGGTTCTCTCGCTGCTTCAGGCACGCGGCTTCACCCTCGAGCGCTTGGAATGAGCGCGCGCGGTTGCCTTCTCCCCCGCCCTCCCCTATAGGCGCGCGCTTCCGGTCAGGGTCATCCCTGGAGGCCTGGCGGGAATGTAAACCACAGATGTTTCGGAGATTGGTATGAGCGACCAGATGACGCTCGCCGCCGAGACGCGCGAACAGGTTGGCAAGGGAGCCTCCCGTTCACTGCGTCGTTCAGGCCGCGTGCCCGCCGTGATCTACGGCAACAAGCAAGACCCGCAATCGATCCACATCGAGGAAAAGGCGCTGATGCGTCTGCTCATGACGGGTCACTTCATGAATTCGGTGGTGATGGTGGATGCCGGCGGCAAGGCCGTCAGGACGTTGCCCAAGGACGTGTCGTTCGACGTCGTGACCGAGCGCCCGTTGCATGTCGATTTCCTGCGCATCAGCGAGCATGCGACGGTGCACGTCAACGTGCCGGTGGTGTTCACCGACGAGGAAGAGTCGAAGGGCATCAAGCGCGGCGGCGTGCTGAACGTGGTGCGCCACGAGCTGGAGCTGATCTGCGACGCGGCGGACATCCCGGCCGAGATCACCATCTCGCTCAAGGGCACCGACGTGGGCGATTCGATCCACATTTCGGACGTCAAGCTGCCCAAGGGCAGCACGTCGGCGATCGACGACCGCGACTTCACCATCGCGACGCTGGTCGCGCCGTCGGCGCTCAAGTCCGAAGCGGTCGAACAGGCCGCCGAAGAGGCTGCGCTGGCCGAGGAAGCGCATGAGGAGCATGTCGCCGAGGTCGAGGCCGAAGAGGCCGCCGCCGAGGAAGAAGCCAAGGCGGACGACGCCGATGGCGAGGGTTCGGACGCGTAATATCGTCCAGCCCTTGGCCGGAAAAATCGGGGCGGGTGAAGCGGTTGCTTCTCCCGCCCTTTTTTCGTCCCTGCCCGCAAACGACCGGTGGCGCGGATCGCCGGTTGACACATTCATAACTGTGTGGCTATTAATCTGATCGATAGCCGACGAGTTATGCTTTTATGCGCCCCGATCACGAAACCCTGTTCAAGACGCTGGCCGACCCCACCCGGCGCGCGCTGTTCGAGCGCCTGTGCCGGAACGGCGAGCAGACCGTGGGCGCGCTCACCGCAAAAGCGGGGGTGTCGCAACCCGCCGTCTCCAAACATCTCGCGATCCTGAAGCGATCTGGGCTGGTGCTCGATCGGCATGCGGGGCGCGAAACGCATTACAGCGCCAGGCGCAGCGCGCTTTCCCCCCTGATCGACTGGACCAGCCGGATGACGGGTTTCTGGGAAAGCCGGTTCGATGATCTCGAAGACCTGTTGAAGAGGATGGACCAATGACCGATCTTGCCGCCGATACCCGCTCCGTCATCATCGAGCGCGACATCGCCCATCCGGTCGAGAAGCTGTGGCGCGCGCTGACGCAGCCGCATCTGATCGCGGAATGGCTGATGAAGAACGATTTCGCGCCGTCCGTCGGCCACCGGTTCGATTTCACCGCGGATTGGGGATCGGTCGATTGCGAGGTGCTCGAGGTCGAGCCGAACAAGGCCCTGTCCTATACCTGGAATGCGATGGGGATGGAAAGCGTCGTCACCTGGACGCTCACGCCGTCGGGTACGGGCACGCATCTGCGCATGGAACACGCCGGGTTTTCCCCCGATCGGGAGCAAGCCTATCAGGGCGCCAAATTTGGCTGGGCCAAGTTCCTCGCCGCGCTGGAAGACACGCTGGCGCGGGTGGGTTGATGACGCCGAAACAAGGAGCATTGCCTGTGAGCATCTGCATCCGGCAGGCCCATCGCTGGCTCGCCATTCTCTTCACGCTCACCGTGATCGCCAATTTCGCCGTCCGCGCGTTCGGCGAGCCGCCGGCGTGGATCACCTATTCGCCGCTGGTGCCGCTCTTCCTCCTGATGGCGAGCGGGCTATACGTGTTCGCGTTGCCCTACCTCGCCAAGCCGCCGGCCGACGCCAGAGGATGACCGCGATGAGCCAGACGAGTGACGAGACACCCTCCGCCCTGATCGATGCACGGATCAAGGAATTGGGTGACTGGCGCGGCGAAATGCTGGCCCGCCTGCGCGCGCTGATCCGCGACGCCGTGCCCGGCGTGACCGAGGAATGGAAATGGCGCGGGGTTCCGGTGTGGGAGCAGGACGGCATCATCTGCACCGGCGAGACGTACAAGACCCTCGTCAAGCTGACCTTCCTGAAGGGTGCCGCGATCGACGATCCGGCGCGGCTGTTCAATTCCAGCCTCGACGGCAATACCCGCCGCGCGATCGATTTTCACGAGGGCGCGGCGATCGACGAGGCGGCGTTGACGGCTCTGTTCCGCGCCGCCGCCGCGCTCAACGCGTCGGCCAAAAAAACCTGAGCGACCCGCAAGCGCGCTCGCGTCGGTTCGCCCCTACCCGATCGCGCGCGCCTTGCGTAAAGGTGCGCGATGCAGCTTTGGGTCGGCCTTGGAAATCCCGGTGCGCAACATGCGCTCAACCGGCACAATGTCGGCTTCATGGCGGCGGACACCATCGCCGAAATGCATGGCTTCTCCCCGCCGCAGAAGAAATTCCAGGGCTGGATGCAGGAGGGGCGGATCGGGCCGGAGAAGATCCTGCTGCTCAAGCCCGCCACCTTCATGAACGAGAGCGGGCGGTCGATCGGCGAGGCGATGCGCTTCTACAAGCTCGCGCCGGAAGATGTGACGGTGTTTTACGACGAACTCGACCTTGCGCCGTTCAAGGTGAAGGTGCGGCGCGGCGGCGGGACGGCGGGGCATAACGGCATCCGCTCGACCGACGCGCATCTCGGGCCGGACTTTCGCCGGGTGCGGATCGGCATCGGGCATCCGGGACACAAGGACCGCGTGACGGGCCATGTGCTGGGCAATTTCGCCAAGGCCGAGATGGACGACCTTGCCGATCTGCTCGGCGCGCTCGCGGCGGAGGCCGGGGGGCTGGCGAAGGGGGACGACGTGCGCTTCATGAACGATATCGCGTTGCGGCTGGGGGATTCGGCATGAACATGCGGCAGTTGTTTGCCACCCGGTTGTACGAATCGACGCTGGACGACGCGGCGCTGATCGACGATCTGGCACGGGCCTGCCGCTCGCTCGCCGAGGATGATCGCGCGGGGCGCGCCTGGTCGAAGGCGCATAGCTATCGCGGGTACACCTCCTACGCCTCGCTCGACGATCTGCCGTACCGCGATCCGGCGTTCGCCGATCTAACCCGCGCGCTCGACAAGCACGTCGCCGCCTTCGCCAGGGCCAGCGCGTTCGAGCTGGGCAAGAAGCTCAAGCTCGACAGCTTGTGGGTCAACGTCCTGAAACCGGGCGGTACGCATTCGGGGCATATCCACCCGCACAGCGTCGTATCGGGCACGGTCTACGTCACCGTGCCCCCGGGGTCCGGCGCGCTCAAGCTGGAGGATCCGCGGCTGTCGATGATGATGGTCGCGCCGTCGCGCCCCGATACCTTCGTCTATGTCGAACCCGGTGCGGGCAGCGTGTTGCTGTGGGAGAGCTGGCTGCGGCACGAGGTGATGCCGAGTGCCGCCAAGAGCGAACGCATCAGCCTGAGCTTCAATTACCGTTGAGCGCGGTATGCGCGGTCGGCATGGTGGAGGCGCGCGCCATCCGCTACGAACGATGAACGACGGCGCCAGCGCCGATTAAGAAACGCCCTGCGATACGATCGGTTGAGGGGGGCATCGAGGAGAGGATGCCATGACCAATCCACTGATACACTGGCGCGGCACGTCGGCACTGGTGGCGCTCGGCGCGTCGCTCTGGCTGGGCGCCTGCTCGCCGCAGGGCACGGCGGACAAAGGCAACACGCTGGCGATGAGCGAACTGCCCGCGCTGCCCGCGACATTGCCGCTCGCGCAAGGGCCTGCGACCACCTCGAAGCTCGCGCCCGCGGTGGCGGCGCTGCCGACACGATCGATCCGCACGGTGCGCGTCGCCAACCCGCGCGACGCCTATGCCTATGCCGAGGACGCCTATGATTTCGGCAACGTGGTGCACGGCGCGCCGCCCGATTACACCTTCGACGACAACGGCGTCGAACCCCTGGCGTGGCAGGGCTATGACAATTCGCGCACGTTCGCGGAGCCGGTCGATGGCGGGTATCGCTATTATTACTACCGCCCGGGCGAGGAGGAGCCCTATTTCATCCGCGATCCCGATTATGGCTATGGTTATGACGACGGCCAGCTCGCGGTGGTGTATGCGCACGACGGCGCGATCGTGCCGTATGACGATTACGGCCCGCGCCTGGATCATGCCGGGCGCTATCTCGCCCGCGCCGATGCGCTGTACGCGGCCTCGCGCGGGCATACGC
>JALYTP010000167.1 GCA_030854225.1 Pseudomonadota bacterium | reverse complement strand
CTCCTGCACCGGCACGCGCTGTGTCGCCAGCGCCTCGCCCACCGCGGGCACGAGGACCAGGATCGTCTTGCCGTTCGCCGAGGATTGCGTCTGGCCGGCGGGCACACTCTGCGCCGAGGTGAGCGTGAGCAGCGAGGGCGGGGGCTTGGCGCCGAAGCTGATGCAGCCGGCGAGCGACGCCGCCGCGGCGATCGCAAGGGCGGTCCTGGGGGTGAGACGCATGGTAATCCTCACTTCTTGGGCTTGTAGTCGGGCAGCTTGGGGGCGCCGATGATCGACCCCGCACCCTGCTGATCGACCTTTTCGGCAACCGAGGTCAGTGCCGCCGACATCTGGCGCAGATCGTGAACCAGCTGCCCGACCTCGGGCACGGTCTGTTTCGAGAAGGCCTGGATCCCGGGCCGCGCATCACCGATCGCGGCGTTCAAATTATCCGCGCTGGTCTTGGCCGATTTGATCGCCTCGTTGAGGTTGGCCATCGCCGGCTTCACGTTATCCGCCAGCACGCCGTTGGTGGTGTGCGCCAGCTCACCGATCTGTTGCGCGGCGACGCCTGCTTTCTGGATCGTGACGCGCGTCTCGGCCAGGGTCGCGGCGATTTCCGGCCCGCGATCGGCGAGCGCGTGGCTCAGCCGGTTGGTATTGGCGAGGATGCCGGCGATCGAGGCCTGGTTCTTGTCCGACAGCATCTCGGTCAGCCGCTCGGTCAGCGTCGAAATGCGTTCGAGCAGCTTCGGCGCCGAATTGAGCAGCGCGCCGAGCCCGCCCTGCTTGGTCGGGATAACGGGTACGCCGTCGGGGCAGGCGGCGCGGGGATTGTTGTCGGGGCAGGCGATCGGCGGGGCGCCCTTCGCCGCGCCGTCCAGGCCGATCTGGCTGACCCCGGTGAACCCGATGCCCTGGATCGTCGCGGTGGTGCCTTCCAGCACCGGCGTCTCGTCCTTCACCGAAATGCGGACGCGAACGAATTGGGGATCGGGCTGCCACAACGCGATCTGCTTGACCTGCCCCAGCGGCACGCCGTTATAGGCGACCGCGGATCCCTTGGCCAAACCGTCGACCGATTGCTTGAAGAAGATGTCATACTCCTTCTCGCTGCCCGCGCCGAGGTGCGAGATCCACACGAGGAAGATCGCCAGGACGCCTAGCAGGATCAGCACCACGGTGCCGACCAGGACGTGGTTGGAGCGGGTTTCCATCAGTCGTCAGCCCCTGTATTTTCGGCTTGGGTCGTTTCGGCCTGCGTTGTTACGGCCTGGGCAGTTTCGGCCCGTTCGAGCGTCGCCACCGCCGCGCGACCGCGCGGGCCCTTGAAATACTCCTCGATCCACGGATGGTCGAGCGCGATCAGTTCATCGATCGTTCCCACCGCGATCACCTTCTTGTCGGCCAGCACCGCGACCCGATCACAAATGGCATAGAGGCTGTCCAGATCGTGCGTGATGAGGAAAACGGTCAGCCCCAGCGTTTTCTGGAGGGACCGGGTCAGCTCGTCGAACGTCGCCGCGCCGATCGGATCGAGCCCGGCGGTGGGCTCGTCGAGGAACAGCAGTTCGGGATCGATCGCCAGCGCGCGCGCCAGCCCGGCACGCTTGCGCATCCCGCCCGACAGCTCGGCGGGATATTTCGGGCCGGCATCGGCGGGCAGGCCGCTCATCACCACCTTGTACGCCGCGATCTCGTCGAGCAGCACGGCGTCGAGTTCGGGATAGAATTCGCGCAACGGCACCTGCGCATTCTCGGCCACCGTCAGCGTCGAGAACAGCGCGCCGCCCTGGAACAGCACGCCCCAGCGCTTGCGCACGTCGGTCGCCTCGGTTTCCTCGCGGTCGATGGTCGATTCGCCGAACACCGTGATGGTGCCCGCATCGGGCTTCTGCAGCCCGATGATCGACCGCATCAGCACCGATTTGCCGGTGCCCGATCCGCCCACCACGCCGATGATCTCGCCCCGCCGCACATCGAGGTCGAGATCTTCATGCACCACCTGGTCGCCGAAGCTGTTCTTCAGCCCGCGCACACTGATGACGAGGTCGTCGCCGCTGCGGTCGACGCTGCTCATGTCCAGCCCAGCCAGGTGAAGAATACCGCGAAGAACGCGTCGACCACGATGACGAGGAAGATCGCCTGCACCACCGCCGCCGTGGTGCGCGTGCCGACCTGCTCGGCGTCGCCCTCCACCTGCATGCCCTGATAACAGCCCGACATCGCGATGATCGCGCCGAACACCGGCGCCTTGATCAGCCCGATCCACACGTCCGTGATCGGCACCACTTCGCGGATGCGCTGGACGAAAGTGACCGGCGGAATATCGAGCACGCCCCAGCACAACAGGCCGCCACCGATGATCCCGATGATCGAGGCGTAGAACGCGAGCAGCGGCATCATCACCACCACCGCGATCACGCGCGGCAGCACGAGCGCCTCCATCGGCGACACCCCGATCGTGCGCATCGCATCGACCTCTTCGGTCAGCTTCATCGTGCCGAGCTGCGCGGCGAAGGCGGAGCCGGATCGGCCCGCGACCATGATCGCCGTCATCAGCACGCCCAGTTCGCGCAAGGTAAGCCGCCCGAGCAGGTTGATGGTGAACACCTGCGCGCCGAACTGGGCGAGCTGGACCGATCCCTGCTGCGCGATGACGATGCCGATCAGGAAGCTCATCAACCCGATGATCGCGAGCGCGGTGACGCCGACCACCTCGAACCGGTGCACCGTCGCGTTGAAGCGGAAGCGCGAGGGGTGGCGGATGACGTTGCCGAGCGCGATCGTCGTCGCGCCGAGAAACCCGAGCAGCCCGAGCAAGGTCTGCCCCGCCGTCACCACCGCGTCGCCGATCTCGCCGAGGACGCGATTGATGCTGGTGACGTGGGCGGGGCGCATCTCGACCGGCTGGTCCGCCGCGGCGACCTGATCGAGCAGATGCGCGCCGTCCTCGTCCAGCCCGTCGACCGGCACGTCGTGCTCGGCAGCGAAGCGGTGGACGATCCACGCGCCGATCGTGTCGATATGGTCGATCCCGCTCAGATCGAGCCGGTCTACCGGGCCGTCATAGCCGCGCAGCCGTTCGGGCAGATCGCCGATCTGCGCGAGCGACAGGCTGCCGGTGAAGCGCAGGACGTTGCCGTCCCGGCTGTCGTCGTGCGAAAAGGCGGCGGCGGCAGTCATGCGGCGGGGTTCTGGGGCAATCTTGGCGGATCGGCAAGCCGTTCCGTCCATAGGATAAAATGATGCGGCGTCTCGCCATCTACGACATGGACAGGACGATCACCCACGCGCCCACCTGGGGCGCGTTCCTGGTGTCGACCGCAATGGGGCGCCAGCCGTGGCGGCTTGCGCTGCTGCCCGCCGCCGCCATCGCCAGCGCGGGGTATGCGCTCCGCCTGATCGATCGCGCGCGGCTGAAACAGGTGTCGCAGCGGTTGCTGATCGGCAAGAGCATCGCCAAGGCGGATGCCGAAGCGGCGGCGGCGTGCTTTGCCGACCGGATCGTCGCAGCGGGCGTGTTCGCCGGCGCCCGCGCGCAGATCGCCGCGGACAAGGCAGCCGAATGCCGGCTGGTGATGGCGACCGCTTCGTACGGCTTCTATGCGGCAGCGATCGGCGCACGGCTGGGGTTCGACGATGTCATCGCCACCGGCGTCGCGCGCGATGCCGATGGCGGCGTGCTGGCGCGGATCGAGGGCGAGAATTGCTACGGCCCGGCGAAGCTCCGGATGATCGAGGCGTGGCTGGCGGGGCAGCGGATCGCACGGCGTGATGCGCATGTCCGCTTCTATTCGGATCATCTGTCCGACGCGCCGTCGCTCGCCTGGGCGGACGAGGCGTTCGCGGTCAACGCGCACGGCCCGCTGCGTACCCTGGCGCGCGCGCGGGGCTGGACGATCGTCGACTGGGAACGCTGAGCGATCACAACAACAGATCGATCGTGTGGATGCAGAGGCCGACCAGCCCGCCGACCAGCGTGCCGTTGATGCGGATATATTGCAGATCGCGCCCCACCGCGTTTTCCAGCCGGCGGGTGATGGTCTGCGCATCCCATCCCTTGACCGTTTCGGACACCAGCCGGACGATGCCGTCGCCATAATCCGCCGCCAGGCCGACCGCGGTGCGGCGCACGAAGCGGTTGATCGTGGCGCGCAGCACCGGCTCGCGTTGCAGCGTCTCGCCAAGCTGGACGATCGCTTCGCCGAACTGCCCGCCGAGTGCCGAATCGGGATCGCGCGCCATCCGCAGCATCGCGCTGCGCGCCTGTTCCCACAAACCATCGAGCCAGCGTTGCATCGCCGGATTGTCGATGATCTCCGCCTTTACGCGTTCGACCCGCGCCTGCATGTCGGGCGAATGCTGGAGATCGTGCGCGAGCGTCTCCAGCCCCTCCTCCGCCTTGTCGCGCAACGGATGACCGGGATCGTGCGCCATGTCGTCGAGCAATTTGCCCAACCCCTCGATGATCTTGTTGGCCAGCGTCTCGTCCAGCCCGGTCCAGCGCATCACCGCCCCGGCGCGTTCGTGGACCATCGCGCGGATCAGATGCTCATTATGGTCGAGGATCTTCGCCGCCCAGCGCACGATCCCCTCGAGCAGCGGGAGGT
>JALYTP010000006.1 GCA_030854225.1 Pseudomonadota bacterium | reverse complement strand
GCAACGGCGGCGGCCGTTGCCTGTTGCGCCTTATCGATCTGGTCGAGCCGCGCCTGAAGCGCCTGGACTTCGGCCTTCAGCTCCTTCACCTCGTCACTCGTCGTCGCCTGTTGCGCCATCGCCGGCGTCGCGCCGATCGCGCTCGACGCCAGCAGCCCGAGCACAAGAATTCCCTTTTTCATCGAGTCCCCCGAAGTGGTGAGTGGTTGTCGTTGAGGGGGCGATAGGGCGATTCGGTGACAGCAACGCGAAAGTCGCGCGACACTTTTGTGACAAACGCGAAACAGCTGTGGAGCGTTGCGCAAAAAGCTTGAATCCTCGCCCCGCGACGAAAGGATTCAACTCAAATGTGACGATTCAGCTTTCGGCGTCGAGCGAATAGCCGGCGGAGCGGACGGTGCGGATCAGATCGGGGCGGCCGCCTTCGTTGAGCGCCTTGCGCAGCCGCCGGATATGGACGTCGATCGTGCGCAGTTCGATCTCCATCTCATGCGCCCAGACCAGATCTAGCAGCCGCTCACGCGAGAACACGCGACCGGGATTTTCCAGCATCGGACGGAGCAGCCGGAACTCGGTCGGGCCAAGCGGCACGGATGCGCCGGCACGCCGCACCTTATGCGCCACCAGGTCCATTTCGAGATCGTGATAGGACAATTTCTCGCCCGCCAGCGCCGGCCGAACCCGACGCATGATCGCGGAGACACGCGACATCAATTCGCGCGGCGAAAACGGCTTGGTGACGTAATCGTCGGCGCCGGTGTCGAGCCCGCGAATCCGGTCGCTCTCTTCACCGCGCGCGGTGAGCATGATGATCGGCACGTTGGCGGTCGCTTGCTTGCGGCGCAACTGGCGGCAAACCTCGATTCCGGAGGTGCCCTCGATCATCCAGTCGAGGATGGCGATATCGGGTGCCGCTTCCTCGGCCAGCAGCAGCGCCTCGTCACCGTTCGCGGTGCGCCGCACGGTGAAGCCGTCGCGCTCGAAATGCCAGATCAGCAGATCGGCGAGCGTCTCGTCGTCCTCGACCAGCAGGACGGTCTTGCCGGTCATGTGACGGGGATCGGTTCGGCGGCGGGATCGCTGCCCCGCTGGCGCTCGCCGATGCGTTTCCCGGTCGCCGAGAAATAGACCATCTCGGCGATGTTGGTCGCGTGGTCGCCGATCCGTTCGATATGCTTGGCGACGAACAGCAGGTGCGCCGCCGGGCCGATATTGTGCGGATTCTCCATCATGTAGGTGAGCAACGCGCGAAAGATCGAATTGTAGAAATCATCCACCAGCTTGTCGTTGACACACACCGCCGCCGCTTTCTCGGCATCGCGCTCGATAAACGCGTCCAGCGCATCGCGCACCAGATCGGCGGCGATCCGCGCCATTTCAGGAAGCAGCGCGATCGGCTCGATGTCGGATGGTCGATCGAATTGCGGCACGCGTTTGGCGATGTTCTTGGCGTAATCGCCGATCCGCTCGATCACCCCGGTTATCTTCAATGCGGCGACCGCCTCGCGCAGATCGTCGGCCATCGGCGCACGCAGCGCAATCAGTTGCAACGCCATGCTCTCGGCCTGCGTTTCCATCTCGTCGAGCCGATGATCCGCCTCGACAACTTTGGCCGCACCCTCCAGATCGCGCTGCATCAGGCACCTGAGCGCCTCGCGCAGTGCGTTCTCGGCGTGCCCGCCCATCTGGCTGATCAGCGCGCGCAGCTCGTCGCGCTCCTGGTCGAACGCGGTCAGCGTGTGGCGGTGCGTGTCCATTATCGTCTCCTCAGCCGTAGCGGCCGGTGATGTAATCCTGCGTACGCGCCACTCGCGGATTGGTGAAGATCCGCGCGGTATCGTCATACTCGATCAGTTCGCCCAGGTGGAAGAACGCGGTTTTTTGCGAGACGCGCGCCGCCTGCTGCATGTTGTGCGTGACGATCACGATGGTGAAGCGGTCGCGCAGTTCATGGATCAGCTCCTCGATCTTGGCGGTCGAGATCGGATCGAGCGCCGAGGTCGGCTCGTCGAGCAGCACGATTTCCGGCTTCACCGCGATCGTCCGCGCGATGCACAGCCGCTGCTGCTGCCCGCCCGAGAGCGACAGCGCGCTGTCGTTCAATTTGTCCTTCACCTCGTCCCACAAGGCCGACTGGCGCAGCGCGTCCTCGATCCGGTCATTGGTCTCGGCCTTCGAGAGCCGCTCGTAATGCGTCAGCGCGAAGCCGACATTGGCGCGGATCGACGAGGCGAACGGGGTCGGCTTCTGGAACACCATGCCGACACGGCGGCGCAGGTCCGACAGGTCGGCGCCCCTAGCCAGCACGTCCTTCCCGTCGATGCGGATTTCCCCGGTCGCGCGCTGATCGGCATACAGCGCGTAGATGCGATTGATCGTCCGCAGCAGCGTCGATTTGCCGCAGCCCGACGGGCCGATGATCGCGGTCACCGCGTTCGCCGGCACGTCGAGGTTGACATCTTTCAGCGCCTTCGACTTGCCGTAGAAGAAGTCGACCCCGTCGATCTCGATCTTGGTGGCGTTTTCGCTGTGCGCCTCCGCGACATGGGGGACGTTGATGAGGGTGTGGGTATCGTTCATCGGTAAACTCTCCCGCGCACGACGAACCGCACCAGCAGGCTCAGCGTCAGCACGAACATTGTCAGGACGAGCGCGCCCGCCCAGGCGAGCGAATGCCAGGCATCATACGGGCTGAGCGCATATTGGAAGATCACCACCGGCACGTTGGCGAGCGGCGCGTTCATGTCGGCGCTCCAGAACTGGTTGTTGAGCGCGGTGAACAGCAGTGGCGCGGTCTCCCCGCTGATCCGCGCGAGGCCAAGCAGCAGCCCGGTGACGAGCCCGCTCATCCCCGCCTTGTAGAGGATTTTCGAGGTGACCTTCCAGCGCGGCAGGCCGAGCGCGAAGGCGGCCTCGCGCATCCGGTCGGGCACCAGCCGCAGCGATTCGTCGCTGGTGCGCACCACGACGGGCACCAGGATGATGGCGAGCGCGAGCGCGCCGGCATAACCCGAGAAATGGTGGCTCGGCGCGACGACCAGTTCATAGACGAACAGCCCGATGACGATCGATGGCGCGCTGAGCAGGATGTCGTTGACGAAGCGCACCGCGGCGGCCAGCCTGGTGTGGCGACCGTGTTCGGCGAGATAGGTGCCCGCGGCAAGCCCGATCGGGGTGCCGATCACCAGTGCAAGCGCGATCATCACCGCACTGCCGTAGAACGCGTTGAGCAGGCCGCCATCGGCCCCTGGCGGCGGGGTCATCTCAGTAACGAGCGACGGCTTCAACGCGGCGATGCCGTTGCTGAAGGTGGTCCACAAAATCCACGCGAGGAACACCAGCCCAAGCAACGTGGCGAGCCCGGCGAAGATCAGCGCGATGACGTCGACCATGCGGCGGCGGAGGAGGATCCACTTCATCTCAGTGTGTCCGGCCCATGCGCTTGTCCATCCGCCGGAGCATCAGTTTGGCGAGCGACAGCACGATGAAGGTGACGACGAACAGCAAAAAAGCGAGCGCGATCAGCGACGAACGGTAAAGCGGCGTATCGGCCTCGGTGAATTCATTGGCGATCGCGGCGGCGATCGAGTTGCTCGGCATCAGCAGCGACGCCGACAGATCGTGCGCATTGCCGAGCACGAAGGTGACCGCCATCGTCTCGCCGAGCGCACGGCCAAGCCCGAGAAAGATTGCGCCAACGACCGCCGAGCGCGTGTAGGGCAGCGTGACGTGCCGGAGGATTTCCCAGCGCGTCGAGCCCAGCGCCACCGCGGATTCGCGCAGCGCCGACGGCACCGCGTTGAACACGTCGCGCGCCACTGCGGCGATGAAGGGGATGATCATGATGCCGAGCACGATCCCGGCGGTGAGCATGCCGATTCCGATCCGCGGACCGGCGAAGACCGGGCCGACCACCGGCCACGTGCCGAGATGATCACTTAGCCACGGCTCGATATGATTGGCCATGAACGGCGCGAAGACGAACAGCCCCCACATGCCGTAGATGATGCTCGGCACCGCCGCGAGCAACTCGATCGCCACCGCGATCGGCTGGCGCACGATCTGCGGCGCGATATCGGTCAGGAACAACGCGATGCCGATGCTCACCGGCACCGCGATGAACAGCGCGATCGCCGAGGTGACCAGCGTGCCGTAGATCGCCACCAGCGCGCCGAACTGTCCGTTGACGACATCCCATTGGTTGCTGGTGATGAAGCGGAAGCCGAACGTTTCGAATGCCAGCCGCCCGCCCCACGCCATCGACGCCGCGACCGCGATGAGCAGCAGCAGGACCAGCCAGGCGGCCCCGCCCGTGACCAGATGGTAGATCCGGTCACGGAGGGCACCGCCCCTGCGTCTGACGGCGACGGCCAGCGCGGTCACTTGATGTTGGCGTCCATATACGTTTCGATCTGCGTCACCAGATCGGCCGGCAGCGGCACGTAATCGAGCTTGTTGGCCTGATCCTGCCCATGGTCGAGCGACCAGCGGAAGAACTTGATCGCGGCCTGGCTGCGCGCCTCGTCCTTGAGCTGCTTGTACATCAGCACGAAGGTCGACGCCGTGATCGGATAGGCCTGGGCGCCGGGCGCGTTGGTCATCACCAGATAGAAGTCCTTGGCGTTCTTCCAGTCGGCGCTCGCGGCGGCGGCCTGGAAGCTGGTCTGGCTTGGCGCGACATAATTGCCGGCGGCGTTCTGGACATAGGCCCAGGCCATGCCGTTTTGCAGCACATAGGCATATTCGACGTAACCGATCGAATTCGGGATCTGGTTGACGTAGGCGGCAACGCCCTCATTGCCCTTGCCGCCGACGCCCGTCGGCCACGAAACCGAGGTGCCCTCGCCCGGCCCGGCCTTCCAGGTCGGGCTCACCTGCGCGAGATAATGCGTGAAGTTGAAGCTGGTGCCCGAGGCGTCCGAGCGGTGGATCACCGCGATCTTCGCGGCGGGCAGCTTGAGGCCGGGGTTGGTCTTGACAATGCTCGGATCGTTCCAGCTCGTCACCTTGCCGGCATAGATGTCGGCGAGCACCGGCCCGGTCAGCTTCAGCTTGCCCTTGGCGATCCCCTGAATATGCACCACCGGCACCACGCCGCCGACGATCACCGGGAACTGCGCGAGGCCGGCCTTCGCCAGCTCATCGGAAGCCAGCGGCTTGTCGGTCGCGCCGAAATCGACCGTCCCGGCCTTGATCTGCGCGATGCCGCCGCCCGAGCCGATCGACTGGTAATTGACCTGAACGCCATTGGCCTTCGAATAATCCGCCGACCAGGCCGAGAGTACCGGATAGACGAAGGTCGAGCCCGCGCCGGTGATCGCGGTCGCGCCGCCGCCGGTGTTCCCGGCCGCCCTATTGTCGGGGGCGGCGTTCTTGCCCTGGCAACCGGCCAGCATGATCGCGGCCAATACCGCGGCGGTCGAAATAATTTTCAAAATGCCCTCCGTGAACGAGTCGCCGAGACTGGTACGAGGGTTGCGGGTCGCTTTCGTGACAGCGTCGTTACACTTTTATGACTCGAACTCCGCTGGCAGCAGCACGCTGACTGTCGTGCCCACCCCGCTCTGACTCTCGATCTCCAGCCGCCCGCGATGCCGCTCGACGATATGCTTGACGATCGCCAGCCCCAGCCCGGTGCCGCCGAGCGCGCGGCTGCGCCCGGTATCGACGCGGAAGAAACGCTCGGTCAGGCGCGGGATCAGTTCGGCCGGGATGCCCTCGCCCTGATCGGCCACCGACACGCGGACGAAGCGGCCCTCCTGCCGCAGCTCGATCGTAACCGGCGTCCCCGCCCGCCCATAACGCAGCGCATTGGCGACGATATTCTCGAACACCTGAAACAGCTGGCTGCGATCGCCCGCGACCAACGGCAGACCGGGCTCGGCGTCGAGCCGCAACACGCTGCCGCGCTCCTCGGCGATGCGCTTGTGGCCCTCGACCGCGAGCTCGACCAGCGGCGTCAGCGGCAGCCGCTCGCTCGGCGGGCTGAAACGTTCGGATTCGATGCGCGACAGCGAGATGAGGTCCTCGACCACCCGCTGCATCCGCCGTGCCTCGTCGTGGATAATCGCGGCGAAGCGCGCGCGTGTTGCTTCGTCGATCCCGTCATCGGCCTCGCGCAGCGTTTCGGCATAACCGACGATCGTCGCCAGCGGGGTGCGCAATTCGTGGCTGGCGTTGGCGACGAAATCGACCCGCATCTGCTCGGCGGCATGCGTCGCGCTGCGATCGATCAGGCGGACGAATTTGGAGCCGTCGGCGAGCGGCACGACGCGCATCTGCCAGCGCCGGTCGGCCTGGCCGACGCCGACCAGTTCGACATCCTCGACCCCGTTATTGCCGATCAGGCGTTCGATCGCAGCCGGGTGGCGGATCACCAGCCGCACGTCGCGGCCATCGATCGAATCGCCCAACGCGGCGCGCGCCGGCGCATTGCTCATCACCACGACGCTCGCTGTGACGACGAGACTGGGTTCATCGAACCCGTCGAGCAATGTTTGCAGCCCGCGTCCGGAGCCGTCCGGGTTCAAGATGATGATCCTCGCTTCGCCACGCCAATTGGTCGGCACGGCGGCGATTTCCGCCGCGCCGGTGCCGGTCTTGCGCAGTCCGGCGGCGATGTCGAGATCGTGGTCCAAGCGAGCGATCGCTATATGAAGAGACGCGGGAGCGCCGAAACGCCCCCGCGACAATCCCAGCTTACGAGATGTTCTTGCCGATATACGTTTCGATCTGCTTCACCAGCGGAGTGGGCAGCGGGACGTAATCGAGGCTCAGTGCCTGCTTCTGGCCGTGTTCGAGCGACCATTTGAAGAACTTCAGCGCGGCCGCCGATGACTGCGCGTTCTTCGGCCGCTTGTACATCAGCACGAAAGTCGACGCGGTGATCGGATAGGCGTTGGCGCCCGGCGCGTTGGTCATCACCAGGAAGAAATCCTGCGCATGCGCCCAATCGGCGGTCGAGGCGGCGGCCTGGAAGGTCTTGGCACTCGGCGCGATGAACTTGCCCGCCGCGTTGCGCATCAGCGCATAGGTCATGTGGTTCTGCAGCACATAGGCGTATTCGACATAGCCGATCGAATTGGGGATCTGGTTGACATAGGCGGCGACGCCTTCATTGCCCTTGCCGCCGACGCCGTTGGGCCACGCAACCGAGGTGCCTTCGCCGGCGGTGTTCTTCCATCGCGGGCTGACCTGGCTCAGGAAATGCGTGAAGTTGAAGCTGGTGCCCGACCCGTCCGAGCGGTGGACGGTCGAGATCTGCACCGCCGGCAGCTTCAACCCGGGGTTCATCTGGGCGATGTGCGGATCGTTCCACATCTTGATCTCGCCGTCATAGATCGCCGCGAGCACCGGGCCGCTGAGCTTCATCTGGCCAGGCTTGAGGCCGGGGATGTTGACGACCGGGACCACGCCGCCGATCGCCACCGGGAATTGCGCCAGGCCCGCTGCGGCAAGCTCGCTGGGGGCGAGCGGCTTGTCGGTCGCGCCGAAATCGACCGTGCCGGCCTTGATTTGCGCGATGCCGCCGCCCGAACCGATCGACTGATAATTGATTTGGTCGCCGGTCATGCCCTTGTAATCGGCCGCCCATTTGGAGAGCACCGGAAAGACGAAGGTCGAGCCAGCGCCGGTGATGTTGGTGCCCGAGGCGGCAGCGCCGCAGACGGTAATCGCCAGCGCGGCGCCGGCGAGCTTGAGGTAGAGAGCTTTCATCGCGTGATCCCTTTCATTATTATGACACGTCCAGCAGAATGCGGTGCGGCGATATGCGTGGGCGGCGTTGTGTTGAAAAATGCCAGAGAGGCAGCCAGGCGATCGCCGTCGGACATGAACTCCCCCGCCGCAGATCAATAACGATCCACGAGTCCGTTAGACCGCTTTCGATGACGGCTTGACGTAAGCGCGGTTACGCTTTTGTGACGAAAGCCGATTCTCTCCGGAACCCATTGATCGTGGAGGGATGGTCTGATTCAGGCTCCGGAGGAGATTGGATATGAGTGTTCGACAGGTTATCCGTGAGAAGGTTGCCGGCCACGCTCAAGAACACGACGACGACCCAGTAAATCCACGGCACGTAGCAATCCTTGGGCATCTGGATCGCGAGGAAAACGGCCAGAAGCGCCGTCATGACGAGCGATGTGCCATTGAGCCCGGACCCAAGCTGCACGTTCAGGAAGTCCGCGGTTTCCTACGACACCACGAAGGCGTGCGCATTGCGGGCCGCCACACCGCACAATAGACCGCCGACCATGGCGATGAGCATATCAGCAGTTGAAGCTCGCCGGATTGCGGTCTCGGCACAAGGGTTCGGCAAACCTCGTGAGGAAACCGTCGGAACGCCTAAACTGCTTCGCTTGATCAAGCGGTTGGGGTTGCACCAGATCGACAGCGTCAACGTCGTGACGAGGGCGCATTACCTGCCAGCGTTCTCGCGACTTGGCAGTTACGATATTGCAAAGCTCGACGCGATTGCTTTGGGGACCGCGGCGCCAGCGACGGCTGTTCGAATATTGGGCGCACGAAGCGTCGCTGTTGCCGCTCGACATGCATCCGCTGTTTCGCTGGCGGATGGCCCGCGGCGATCGCGGCGAGGCCGGTTATAAGGGGCTGCGGTCGTTCGCGTCCGAACGCCGCGCGGAAGCTGAGCCAATACTCGCTCGGATCGCCGCCGAAGGACCGCTCGCCGCGTCCGATTTCGACGCAGGCAAAAGCAAGCCCGGCTGGTGGGAGTGGGGACCAACCAAGCAGGCGCTCGAATGGCTCTTCTATGCCGGCCATATCACGACCGCCACTAGGCGGCGCACGTTCGAGCGCGTGTACGACCTTACCAAACGCGTGATCCCGCCCGATATTCTGGCGCTGGCGACACCGTCGGAACGTGATGCGCAGCGCGCCTTGGTCGAGCGTGCAGCGCGGCATCGCCACGGCGGCAGAATTGCGCGACTATTTTCGTTTGCCGCCGCCAGATACTGGCTTAAATTTGTCCACGCCGCCTAAACAACTAGATACTGGCTCAATTTGTCCACGCCGCCTAACATCCATACGAAAGCGAGTGCCCACGGGGAAACGTTTCCAAGGTGGAGTCGCGTTCGACGTCGAGTGATTGGGGGAACGGTTGATTTTCGCGGGTCGAATATGCCGAGTGCCATGCTTACCGCTCACGCCACCGGAATCGTAAACTTCGACAATAATACTGGTATAACCCGGTCGTGCCACGTCCGCCCACCTCTCTTGCGTCCTCACAATGACCGCCCGATCAGCTCCTTCATGATCTCGTTGGTGCCGCCGTAGATGCGCGACACGCGCGCGGCGCGCCACATCCGCGCGATGGGATATTCGTTCATATAGCCCGCGCCGCCGTGGAGCTGCAGGCATTTGTCCATCGCCTCCCATTGCAGCTCGGTGTGCCACAATTTCGCCGCCGCGCCCTCGGTCGGGGTCAGCTCGCCCTTCAGGTGCCGCTGGATCGCCCAGTCGAGATGCGCCCAGCCGACCTGCAATTTGGCCTTGAGGTCGGCGAGCACGAAGCGCGTGTTCTGGAAATCGAACACCATCCCCGCAAACGCCTTGCGCGTCTTGGTGAACTCGACCGTCTCGTCGAACGCCTTTTGCGACGAGGCTTGCGCGCCGACCGCGATCGACAGGCGCTCCTGCGGCAACTGGCTCATCAGGTAGATGAAGCCCTTGCCCTCCTCGCCCAGGCAATTCGTCATCGGTACGCGCACGTCCTCGAAGAACAATTCGGATGTGTCGGCGGCGTCCTGCCCGATCTTGTCGAGCTTGCGCCCGCGCTTGAACCCCTCGCGGTCGCTTTCGATCAGGATGATCGACATCCCCTTGTAAGCGGGCTTGGCGTCAGGGTCGGTCTTGGCGACGACCAGGATCAGGTCGGCGTTCTGGCCGTTGGTGATGTAGGTCTTGGAGCCGTTGACGACATAATGGTTGCCGTCCTTCTTCGCCGAGGTGCGGATCGCCTGCAGGTCGCTGCCGGTGCCGGGCTCGGTCATCGCGATCGCGGTGATCGTCTCGCCCGACACGAAACGCGGCAACCAGTGCGCTTTCTGCTCCTCCGACCCGTAATGAACGAGGTAATCGCACACGATGTCCGAATGGAGCGTGAAGCCGGCGGGCACGCCGTTATAGGTCAGCTCCTCGTTGACGATCGAATTGTACCCGAAATCGAGCCCCAGCCCGCCATAGGCCTCGGGCACGGTGGGGCACAGCATCCCGATCTCGCCCGCCTTGCGCCAGAATTCCTTCGGCACCAGCCGGTTGGTTTCCCAGCCGACGACATTGGGCACACCCTCCTTCTGCAGGAAACTGCGCAACGTCTGGCGGAACGCCTCGTGATCCTCGTTATACGCGAAGCGGCCGGGTACGCTGTCCGGGGTCATGTCGGTGCTCTCCTGCAACCTATCTTGCAAGGTGGCAGAATTGGCGAAAGCGTCAATCGCGTTGGCGGGGTTTCGCCGCGCCATGGAAACGGGCTAAGGCTGCCGCCGGATCTTCAGGAGAGCGCATGAAACTCGCCAGCCTCAAACATGGTCGCGACGGCAAGCTCGTCGTCGTCTCGAACGATCTCGCCTGGTATGCCGATGCGACGCATATCGCGCCGACGCTCCAGGCCGCGCTCGACGACTGGGCGCAATTGTCGCCCGATCTGCGCAACCTCCAGACCGACCTCGATCACCAGGCGATCCCGCGGCTGCGCTTCCACGAGCATGACGCCGCCTCGCCCTTGCCGCGCGCGTATCAATGGGCGGATGGCTCGGCCTATGTGAACCACGTCGCGCTGGTGCGTCAGGCGCGCAACGCCGAGATGCCCGAGACGTTCTGGCACGATCCGCTGATGTATCAGGGCGGGTCGGACGGCTTCCTGGCCCCGCGCGACGCGATCCCGCTCGCCGACGAGGCATGGGGCTGCGACATGGAGGCCGAGGTGGTGGTCGTCACGGGCGACGTGCCGCAAGGTGCGACGCGCGAACAGGCGCTCGCGGCGATCGTGCTGGTCGGGCTGACCAACGACGTGTCGCTGCGCAACCTCATTCCCGGCGAACTCGGCAAGGGATTCGGCTTCTTCCAGTCCAAGCCCGCCAGCGCCTTTTCGCCGGTATTCGTCACGCCCGACGCGCTCGGCGACTGGTGGCGGGACGGCAAGCTGCACCGCAAGCTGATGGTCGATCTGAACGGCGCACCGTTCGGCCGCGCCGAGGCGGGCGAGGACATGACGTTCGATTTTGGCACGCTGGTCGCGCACGCCGCGAAGACGCGCAAGCTGGGGGCGGGGACGATCGTCGGATCGGGCACCGTCTCGAACCGCGATGCGGGCGGCGGCCCGGGCAAGCCGATCGCCGAGGGCGGGGTCGGCTATTCGTGCCTGGCGGAAGTGCGCACGATCGAGACGATCAAGGGCGGCAAGCCCGTCACGCCGTTCCTCACGAAGGGCGATCGGGTGCGCATCTGGGCCGAGGACGACAGGCATCACCCGATCTTCGGGGTGATCGAACAGATAGTGGAGTGAGCGACGGTGGCGGCGCGGGAGCATGATTATACCAGCCGGATCGAATGGACCGGCAATCGCGGCGAGGGCAACCGGACCTATCGGGGGTATGACCGCACCTGGGACATCGCCACGCCGGATCAGCCGTTGATCCATTGCTCGAACGATCCGCTGCTCGGCGGCGATCCGAAACTGCCCAATCCTGAGGACCTGCTGCTGTCGTCGCTCTCGGCCTGCCACATGCTGTGGTATCTGCATCTGGCGCACAAGGCGGGGATCGTGGTGCAGCATTATGCCGACGATCCCCTCGGCGTGGGGGAGGCGTTACCTGATGGATCGGGCCGCTTCCTGCGCGCGACGCTGCGGCCGGCGATCACGGTCGCACCGGGCACCGATCTGGCGCGCGCGGACGCGATTCACGCCGAGGTCCACCGTTATTGCTTCATCGCGCGATCAGTAAACTTCCCGGTCGATTACGCGGCGACGTATACCCAGGGTACGGAATAGCCGGCTTAGTGGCCGAGAACGGCGGTGCCCGCATAATCCACAATGCCGAGCAGCGCGCGGGGTGCCTTTGCGACGCTCCGCACCGTCAACACCGTGCCAGCATACAGCGCATAGGCCGCAAGCCACGGCACCATGACGGCGATCGACAAGGGCATCGCCACCGCGCCGACGAGGCGGCGGCGGGCAATCGAGACGGGTGCTTTGGCGCGAACGATCGGGGCCATGTACATGGGATTTGCGTCCTTCCTCCGCGCATTATGATGCGGCAAGGTTAACGAAACGTCACGATCGGCACAGCACGACCCCTCGCCAAGGCGCTTGAAATTTTATAACAGCGGGGCGAACAGCGATTCTCGCGCGTTGCCGGTGCAACGTCCGGAAGAGGATCCAGTGGAGAGAGCATGGCCAGCGACACCTCTCGCGCCAATTTGAAGCCGTTGTCGTTGCATGTGCCCGAGCCCCAGTTCCGGCCCGGCGACACGGCCGATTTCACGCAAGTGCCGATCCCGGCCGCGGGCGAGACGCGGCGCCCCGACAGTGGGGACGAGGCGCGCAGTTTCACCGATCTGGCTTACGGCCTGGTCCGCGTGCTCGATGAGAGCGGCCAGGCGGTCGGCCCGTGGAACCCGCGCCTCTCGCCCGATATGCTGCGCGCGATGCTGCGCAGCATGGTACTGACCCGCGCGTTCGATGAACGCATGTTCCGCGCCCAGCGCCAGGGCAA
The DNA here is from genome assembly GCA_030854225.1 of Pseudomonadota bacterium. Taxonomy (GTDB): domain Bacteria; phylum Pseudomonadota; class Alphaproteobacteria; order Sphingomonadales; family Sphingomonadaceae; genus Sphingomonas. The sequence goes on along the minus strand of JALYTP010000006.1, from coordinate 3,911 downwards.
GACGAGCTTCTACATGAAATGCACCGGCGAGGAAGCGGTGGCCGTGTCCGCCGCCTTCGCGCTCGACCGCGAGGACATGTGCTTCCCCTCGTACCGCCAGCAGGGCCTGCTGATCGCGCGCGGGTGGAGCCTGGTCGATATGATGAACCAGATCTATTCCAACAAGGGCGACCGGTTGCAGGGCAAGCAGTTGCCGATCATGTATTCGGTGCGCGAGGCAGGCTTCTTCTCGATCTCGGGCAATCTCACCACGCAATATCCGCAAGCGGTGGGCTGGGCGATGGCCTCGGCATCGAAGGGCGACACGCGGATCGCCGCGACATGGTGCGGCGAAGGATCGACCGCGGAGGGCGATTTCCATTCCGCGCTGACCTTCGCCACGGTCTACCGCGCGCCGGTGATCTTCAACGTGGTCAACAACCAGTGGGCGATATCGAGCTTTTCGGGCTTTGCGGGGGCCGAGGCGACCACCTTCGCGGCGCGCGCGGTCGGCTACGGCATCGCCGGCCTGCGCGTCGACGGCAACGATGCGCTGGCGGTCTATGCCGCGACCGCCTGGGCGGCCGAGCGCGCGCGGACCAACCAGGGCCCGACGCTGATCGAGCATTTCACCTACCGCGCCGAGGGGCATTCGACCTCGGACGATCCGACGCAATACCGCTCGGCCGGGGAGCCCAATGCGTGGCCGCTCGGTGATCCGGTCCGGCGGCTGAAGGATCATCTGATCGCGATCGGCGAGTGGGACGAGGAGCGTCATGCGGCGCAGGACAAGGAACTGGCGGAGCAGGTGAAGACCGCGCAGAAGGAAGCCGAGCGGAACGGCATTCTCGGCCACGGCCTGCACCAGCCGCTCGATACGCTGTTCGACGGCGTGTTCGAGGAGATGCCGTGGCATCTGCGCGAACAGCAGGCGCAGATGATGGCCGAAGAGGAGGCGTCCGGAAGGCCGTGGGACCGCAAGTGAGCGAGATGACGGACACCGACGCCCAGCCGCTGGCCGACGAGACCGGCACCGCGCGCATGAACATGATCCAGGCGATCAACTCCGCGCTGGACGTGATGATGGAGCGCGACCCCGACGTGATCGTGATGGGGGAGGATGTCGGTTATTTCGGCGGCGTGTTCCGCGCGACCGCGGGGCTCCAGGCGAAACACGGCAAGCGCCGCGTGTTCGACACGCCGATCACCGAATGCGGCATCATCGGCGTCGCGGTCGGCATGGGCGCATACGGCCTGCGCCCGGTGCCCGAAATCCAGTTCGCCGATTACATCTATCCAGCACTCGACCAGCTGGTCAGCGAGGCGGCGCGGCTGCGCTACCGGTCGGCGGGCGAGTTCATCGCGCCGATGACGGTGCGATCGCCGTTCGGCGGCGGGATCTTCGGCGGGCAGACGCACAGCCAGTCGCCGGAGGGCATCTTCACGCACATTTCGGGGGTGAAGACGGTGATCCCGTCGACGCCTTACGACGCCAAGGGGCTGCTGATCGCGGCGATCGAGGATAACGATCCGACGATCTTCTTCGAGCCCAAGCGCATCTATAACGGCCCGTTCGATGGGTATTGGGACCGGCCGTCGAAGAATTGGTCCGCGCATCCCGCCGGCGCGGTGCCGACCGGATATTACAAGATCGAACTGGGCAAGGCCGAGATCGTGCGCCCCGGCGAGGCGCTGACCATCCTCGCTTATGGCACGATGGTGCATGTCTGCCAGGCGGTCGTCACCGATGCGGGCGTCGATGCCGAGATCATCGACCTGCGCACGCTGGTCCCGCTCGATATCGACACGATCGAGGCCTCGGTCGCCAAGACCGGGCGGTGCATGATCGTGCACGAGGCGACGCGCACCAGCGGCTTCGGCGCCGAACTTTCGGCACTGGTGCAGGAACGCTGCTTCTATCATCTCGAAGCGCCGATCGAGCGCGTCACCGGGTTCGACACGCCGTACCCGCACAGCCTGGAATGGGCGTATTTTCCCGGCCCGGTCCGCATCGGCCAGGCGCTCAAGAAGATCATGAAGGACGCATAGGATGGCTCGCTTTACCTTCAAGCTGCCGGATATCGGCGAAGGCATCGCCGAGGCCGAGATCGTCGCGTGGCATGTGCAGGTCGGTGACCGGGTCGAGGAGGATCAGGGCCTTGCCGACATGATGACCGACAAGGCGACGGTCGAGATGGAAAGCCCGGTATCGGGCATCGTGGTGGAGCTGGCCGGCGAGGTCGGCGATCAGGTGCCGATCGGCTCGGCGCTGGTCGTGATCGAAACCGACGGCGCGGCGGTGGCGGAAGAGCCGGCTGTTGCGGATGCTGCCAGTGTCGTGCCTGAAACGACAACCGAGGTTGCCCAGCAGATCGAGGCGGAGACGCCGGGCCTTGCCGACGCCGAAGGCAAGACGCCGGCCGACAAAGCCCCCGATGCTCCGGCGAGGGCCGGGGCCGTGGCCGCCGAGGCCGTGACGTCGCCAGCGCTCCGGCCTGCGCCGGAGCACGACCGTGCCGTTCTCGCCTCGCCTGCCGTCCGGGGGCGCGCGCGTGATCTGGGCATCGACCTCGCCGCGGTGAAGGCCGAGGGTGACCGCGTGCGCCACGCCGATCTCGATGCGTACCTGCGCTATGGGTCGGGCCAGGGCTATCACGCGCCACACGCCAGCCGCGCGCGCGAGGATCAGGCGATCAAGGTCATCGGCATGCGCCGCCGCATCGCCGAGAACATGGCGGCGTCGAAGCGCAACATTCCGCACTTCACCTATGTCGACGAGATCGACGTGACCGCGCTCGAGGACATGCGCGCCGATCTCAACGCCAATCGGGGGGACCGCCCGAAGCTCACGATGCTGCCGCTGCTGATCGTTGCGATCTGCCGCAGCCTGCCGCAATTCCCGATGCTCAACGCGCGCTATGACGATGAGGGCGGGGTGGTGACGCGCCACGGCGCGGTGCATCTCGGCATGGCGACGCAGACCGATGCCGGGCTGACGGTGCCGGTGATCCGCAACGCGCAGGACAGGAACGTCTGGCAGCTCGCGACCGAGATAGGCCGGTTGGCCGAGGCGGCACGCGCGGGCAAGCTGACCCCGCAGGAGATGGGCGGCGGCACGATCACGGTCACCTCGCTCGGTCCGCTCGGCGGAATTGCGACCACGCCGGTGATCAACCGCCCCGAGGTGGCGATCATCGGCCCGAACAAGATCGTCGAGCGCCCGGTCTTCCGTGGCGACGACATCGTGCGCGCGAAACTGATGAACCTGTCGATCAGCTGCGACCACCGCGTGGTCGATGGCTGGGATGCGGCAAGCTATGTCCAGGCGCTCAGGAAATTCCTCGAAACCCCGGTGCTACTGTTCGCCGATTGAGGCGCCGCCGACACATTCCTGCGACAAACCGGGCCTAGCGTCGCGCGCACGAAGGATCGGGCGGAGGGTCGGCGATGGCGGGTTGGGTCTTGATGCTGGCGTTGCTCCAGACGGCGCCCGTGGCGGCCACCCCGGCTTCCGCGCCGACCGTCCATACCGAGCCGCTCGCCGGCAGCCTGCCCCCGCTCGATCCGCCGTCCGGCGAGCATGAACGCGGGATGCACGGCGCCGGTTTACGTCACCGGGGCCCGGTGTTCATCAGCCCGATGGGCGAGCCGTTTCGCGGCCCCGACCCGCAGCTGCAATGGTTCGACCAGGCCGATGCGAACCACGACGGCGTATTGACGCGCGCTGAGTTCGAGGCCGACGCGAAGCGTTTCTTCACCATCCTTGACCGCGGCCATGACGGGGAAATCGACCCGGACGACATCGAATTTTACGAAACCCAGCTTGTGCCCGAGGTTCGTGCCGGCGACGGTTTCGGCGGCGGCGGTGGCGCGCGGAGCGGCGGCGGCCATCGCGGCGGCGGGCGAGGTGGTGGTGGAGGGGGGCCCGGCGG
>JALYTP010000166.1 GCA_030854225.1 Pseudomonadota bacterium | reverse complement strand
CATCGCCGACGTGGTCGACCGACGCCGCCACGGCGCGCCGATCTTCGGCATTGGCGATGATATGAATGCCGGGACCAATGGCGCGCGAGGCGACCATTCGGACAACGGCGGCGTTGCCGGGGATGCCGGATGAACGCCCCGCTCTACAACAATGCGATCCTGAAACTTGCCGTCGGCAACCCCGCCGCCGCCAGATTGCACGATCCGATGGGATCGGCGGAGCGGCGTTCGCCGGTTTGCGGCAGCCGCGTCATCGTCGATATCGCGGTCGGCGACGACAAGCGGGTGAGCGCGATCGGCATGGCGGTCAACGCCTGCGCACTCGGCCAGGCATCGGCCACGTTGATGGCGCGCGCGGTGGCGGGGCGCACGGCGGGCGAAATCGCGGACGCGCGCGACTCGCTGGCGGCGTGGCTGGGGGGAGCCGGCGCGATGCCCGACTGGCCCGGTATCGACCAGCTTGCGCCCGCCTTGCCGTATACCGCCCGCCACGCCGCGATCCTGCTGGCGTTCGAGGCGGCGGCGGAGGCTGCGGCGCGCGCGAGCGACCATAGCTGATGGACGGGAACACCGTTTCGATCCTGCGCGATTTCGGCGTGCTGTTCGGCTTCGGGCTGGTGTGCGTGCTGCTGTTCCGCAAGCTCGGGCTCGGCGCGACGCTCGGCTATCTCGTCGCGGGCGCGCTGGTCGGGCCGCAGGCGCTGCATCTGGTCGGCGATGCCGAGGGCAAGATCGGCGTGGCCGAACTGGGCATTACGCTATTGTTGTTCATCGTCGGGCTCGAGCTCAATCCGCAGCGGCTGTGGCGGCTGAAGCAGGAGATTTTCGGGCTCGGGCTGTTGCAGGTCGTGCTGTGTGGGCTCGCGGTGTCGGGGGTCGTGCTGCTCGCGACGCATTCGTCGCTTGCCGCCTGCCTCGCGCTCGGCCTGCCGCTCGCGCTGTCGTCGACCGCGCAGGTGTTGCCGATGCTGCAATCGGCCGGGCGGCTGCGCACCCCGTTCGGGGAACGCGCCTTTTCGATCCTGCTGTTCCAGGATCTGTCGATCGTCCCGCTCATCACCATCGTCGCGGTGATGTCGCGCAACCCGGCGGATCAGCATGGCCCGCCGGGGTGGCTGTTGTTCCTCTATACCGTCGCCGCGATCGTCGGGCTGATCCTGGCCGGTCGCTTCATCCTGCGGCCGCTGTTCCGCATCATCGGCAATATGGGCGAGCGCGAGATGTTCGTGTTCGCCGGATTGTTCACGGTGATCGCGGCGGCGGCGGTGATGGAGGCGCTGGGGCTGTCGACTGCGCTCGGCGCGTTCGTCGCCGGCGTGATGCTGGCGGACAGCCCGTACCGCCATGAACTGGAGGCCGATGTCGAGCCGTTCCGATCGATCCTGCTCGGGCTGTTCTTCCTCGCGGTCGGCATGATGCTCGACCTGCACGCCATCGCCGAGCGGCCGTTGTTCGTGCTCGGCATGGCGGCGGCGTTGATCGTGACGAAAGCGGTGATCGTCGGCGGGATCGGGCTGGCGTTCAAGATGCGCTGGCGCGCCGCGCTCGCGCTCGGCCTGCTGCTCAGCCAGGGGGGCGAGTTCGGCTTCGTGCTGTTTGCGCAGGCGCAAAAGGCGTTGCTGATCGCCCCCGAGGCGGCGAGCCTGTTCGGCGCGATCGTCACGCTGTCGATGGCGACCACCCCGTTCCTGATGTCGGCGACGGCGCGGTTGCGTACCGAGCCCGACCGGCATGAAGAACGCGAGGGGCCGAGCGCGGACGGATCGAACGCGCTGATCGTCGGCTATGGCCGCTTCGGCCAGACGGTGGGGCAGATGCTGATCGCGGCGGGTATTCCCGTCACGCTGATCGACACCGATATCGAGATGATCGACGTCGCCGGCACGTTCGGCGCGAAGGTCTATTACGGCGACGGCACCCGGCTCGATCTGCTGCGCCAGGCGGGCGCGTCGGAGGCCGAGCTGATCCTGTTCTGCATCGACGGCGACCAGCTCGATGCCGAACTGATCGAGGGCGTTCACGAGGCCTTTCCGCAGGCCGCGATCTTCGCGCGGGTGTTCGATCGGCGCGGGCTGCTCAAGATCAAGGGGGCGCCGGTTGCGGGCGTGGTGCGCGAAGTGCTCGATTCGGCGGTGCGGATGTCGCGCATGGCGCTCGACAGCGTCGGCGTCGCCGCTGAAGAGATCGACCGCACCGAGGATCTCTACCGCAAGCGCGACAAGGAACGGCTGCGCGCGCAACATGAAACGGGCGATCTGCGCGCGGCGGTCGACCGCATCATCACCGACGACGAAAGCGGGGTTGCGAAAAGCCCGGAACGCCCGCCGCTGACCGAAAAGGATTGCGGGTGAAGAATCGCCCGCTCGCCGCACGCATCGGGTTCGCGCTTGCCGGATGGCGCGCGGCGTGGCGGCGCGAGAAGAGTTTCCGCACCCAGGCGGCGGTCGCGTTGCTCGGGGTGATCGCGCTGCTGATCCTCCGCCCCGCGCCGGTCTGGTGGGCGCTGGTGGTGCTGACCTGCGCGCTCGTGCTGGCGCTCGAGCTGGTCAACCCGGCAATCGAGGCGTTTATCGACCTGCTCCACCCGGCGATCCATCCGGAAATCAAATACATCAAGGACGCGCTGGCCGAGGCAGTGCTGATGATCGGTGCTGCCGCGATCATCGTCGGCGCGGCGCTGGCGATCGATTCCATCCCGCGGATCGCGACGCTGCTAAAGTATTGGAAACCGGCATGAACTGGATCGTCATCCTTGCCGCCTTGTCGGGGGCGGTCGCGGTCGGCGCGGGAGCGTTCGGGGCGCATGGCGCACACGGGGCTGCGGCGGAATGGTTGAAGACCGGCGGGCATTATCAGCTGATCCACGCGGTCGCCGCGCTGGTCGCGCTGACGATGCGGGCGCGGGGATCGGCATGGTTGTTCGTCATCGGCGGTGCGCTGTTCGCGGGGTCGCTTTATGCGATGGCGCTCGGCGCGCCGGGGAAGATCGCCGGCCCGGTCACGCCGATCGGTGGTTTGCTGCTCATCGCGGGGTGGCTGCTGCTCGCGTGGACGGCGGCGCGACGGTAATCCGCGCCGAACCGTGATACGCTCCGATTGATCGCATCGGCATGGCACGATAGCGTTGCCGGAAGACCGGGGAGGGTCGAACGTGAACCGTTTTGTCGTCATCACCGCGCTGTCGCTCGTTTTCGCAGCCCCTGCCATCGCCGCCGGCGCGTCGAGCGCGACGCGCTGGAAATCGGTGCCGCTCGATGATGGCACGACCGCGGCCTATGTCGAAGGGACGGGGGCGCTGCGGCGGCTGGTGCTGCGCTGCTCGCACGGTCGCGCGGAACTCTATGCCAATACCGGCACGATGAAGGGCGAGGCGCCGGTCATGCTGAAGCTGACGGGCGCGATCGGCGGCAGCGACGAGATATCGCTGCACCGCGACCACGGCACCGGGCAATGGACCGGGACCTTGCCCGACCGAGGGATCGCCGATCTGCTCCAGGGGCACGACACGCGGGTGCGCAGCTTCGTCGACGACCGCGATACCGGATCGGTGTCGCTCGGCGGGTCGACCGCCGCGATCAAGGCGGCGCTACGGACCTGCATCGGCGCGTTGCGCGCGGCACCTGCCGTCGCGCAGGACGAGCCGGTGGAGAGCGACAAGCCGGTCAAGCTCGCCGCGACCAGGACGCGGGGCAAGTCGGCGCCGGAGTTGAGCACCGACGATGAGGATTATGGCTCGGTTAGCGGGCCGCTCCCGGTCAAGACCGGCTATTATGTCGCGCGGGCGCAGGCGTGTACCCGGCCCAAATCGGTCCTGTTCTACGACGGCAAGAAACTGGTGTCGTTCGACGGCCCCGACAGTTTCAGCGCGACCCCCGCCGGCCGGTTCCAGAAGAAGCGCGGCGATTATGTCTACGCCAAGCTCGATCTCACGCTGCACGTCCTCGCGCCGGATCGCATCAGGACCGATGGCGAGACGACGATGCGGTTGTGCAAGACCTCCGAAATACCGTCGAAATTCAAGCCGTAGCGTCGAGAAACTCGCGCACGGCGGCAAGATCGACCTGCTTGTCGAGATAGGTCTGCCCGATCCCGCGCGCGAGCAGGAAGGGCAGGGCGCCGCCATGCATCTTCTTGTCGTGGAGCATGTGCGCCACCAGCGTCGCGCCGTCGGCATCGACCCCCGCAGCACGGGCGCCATCGGGCAGCCCGGTCGCGCGCAGATGCGCCGCGACGCGCGCGGCATCGGCCTGCGGGGCGAACCCTTGCGCGGCTGAAAAACCGAACGCCAGCGCCATCCCCGCCGCGACCGCTTCGCCGTGCAGCAACGTGTCCGAAAACCCGGCTTCCGCCTCCAATGCATGGCCGAACGTGTGGCCCAGATTGAGCACTTCCCGCGAGCCGGCTTCGTGGCGGTCGTCGTTGACGATCATCGTTTTTACTTTGATCGCTTCGCTCACCAAATGATCCCACGGCCATTTATGGAGCGGATGCGGTGCAAGCGTTTCCAGCGCATCGAAAAGATCGTGCCCTTCGATAATTCCGGCTTTGCAGATCTCCGCCAGCCCCTCGCGCACATGCCGGTACGGGAGGGTTTGCAAGGCATCAAGG
>JALYTP010000165.1 GCA_030854225.1 Pseudomonadota bacterium | reverse complement strand
GTCGAAGACCTCGACGTAGAAATCGAGCGCGGCCTTGTGGTCGCTGGTGACGAGTTCGTTCCAGCCGCAATGCCCGGGGTCGATGCCGAATGCCTTCGATTCCTCCGGGCTGTCACCGCGCATGATATAGAATGCCATTCCCTGCGGATCGGCGACCATCGCGAAGCGGCCCACGCCGGGGAGATCCTGCGGCCCCACATGCACGCTGCCACCGAGCTGTTTGATCTTCGCGGCCGTGCCGTCGACATCCTCGACGCCGATATAGCTGAACCAGCCGGGCTTCATCGGGGCGCCATCGGGCAGCTTCATCATGCCGCCGACGCCCTTGCCGTCGGGCGCGGTGAGGATGCGGTAGTCCGCGGTATCGGCCAGCGGCGAGGGCGCGATGCTCCACCCGACCACGTCGGCGTAGAATTTCTGCGCGGCCTCGGCGTCGGTGGTCAGCAGTTCGTACCAGATCGGGGTGCCGTTCGGATTGGCCATGTTCGCTCTCCTGTGGGGTTCGTATCGGTTGATTATTGGTCGACGATCACGCGAAAGCCGCCGAAGATCATGCGCGCGCCGTCCATCGGGATCGGCTCGCCGCCGGGTTGCATGCGCGGGTCGTCCATCACGTTCTTCATGCCGGCGTCGCGGGTCGCCTTGTCGGGCCATTCGATCCACGAGAAGACGATTGTCTCGCCTTCCTTCGCGTGGACCGCGCGGTAGAAGTCGGTGGTCTTGCCGTGCGGCACGTCATCGGCCCAGCCCTCGACCACACGGGTGGCGCCGTGATCCTTGAAGATCGGCACGGCCTTTTCGGCGAAGGCCCGATAGGCCTCCTCGGTAGACCCCGCGAGGATCGGGATCAGCAGACCATCGACATAGATCATCGTCTTCTCCCGTTGCCGTGGTTCATGCCGCGACAGGATCGGCAAACAACGCGAGATGATCGGCCATCGCCTTGCGATGAGCGGGCCGATCCTCGCCCCGCGCGACATAGGCGGTCAGTTTCGCGAAGCCATCGAGCTGCCCGGTGCCGCGCAGCCCGCCGAGCACCGAGATCATCATCAGATCGCCGATGGTGAAGGTGTCGCCATCGATCCACGCCGTGTCGCCAAACGCCGCCTCCAGTTCGGCAAGCCTCCCCTGCAAATCCTGGATGACCTTGGCATGGCGCGATTTCGACCAGTCGCGATCGGCCTCGAACACGTCGTTGATCGCAAGCGCCTGGACATAGGGCTCGACCGAATTGAGCGCGCAGATGAGCCACTGCATCGCCCGAATGCGCGCGGCCGGATCGGCGGGGATCAGCTTGCCCGCCCGCTCGGCGATATGGAGGACGATCGCGCCGGATTCGAAGATCTCGACCGCGTCGTCGCGGTAGGTCGGCACCTGGCCGAACGGCTGGCGGCGGCGATGCTCGGGCGTCTTGGCGTCGCGGATCAGCGCCACCTCATAGGGCTGGCCGACCTCCTCGAACGCCCAGCGCGGGCGCAGATCGCGCACGAAGCCGCGGGCAAATTCCGGCACCCAGGCGAAGGTTGTGATGATCGGGGTCATGGCGTTCTCCTCTCGGTGAATGGTTCAGGCCGGCGCGTGCTGTTCTTCCATGTGCGCGGCCATTTTCCAGGCATCCATCCACATCGGGCCGAAGGCGTGGCCGTCCGGATCCTCGAAGGCGCGGCTGTACATGAAGCCTTCGTCCTCCGGCTCGTGCGCCTCGCGGCCACCGGCGGCGATCGCGGCGTCGGTGATCGCATCGACCTCGGCGCGGCTGTCGAGGCCCAACGCGTATAGCGCCGCGCTGGTCGCGTGCGTGTCGGCGATCTGCTTGGGGGTAAAGGTGCGGTAGAAATCGTGCGCCATCAACATGACGTTGATCGTGTCGGACCATATCATCGCCGAGCATTGCGCATTGGAGAATTGCGCGTTCTTCTCGAAGCCGAGCGCTTCATAGAAGGCGGTCGACTTGGCGACGTCCGCGACGGGCAGGTTCACGAAGATCTTCTTGGTCATGGCGGCCTTCCTTCCGTTTGCCCGATTCGGCGAATCGGCTGCTGCTTGACGTTTGTGCCCAGCGAAGTTATTAAAAGCAACCATGAAGTTATCAAAAGTGACTGATAGTGCGAAAGTGGCGACGAAACGGTGGTATGACGATGCTTGCGGCACCGCGTTGGCGCTAGAATTCGTCGGTGAGCGCTGGTCGCTGCTCATCATGCGCGAGCTGATGTTCGGCGCGCGGCGCTTCGGCGAGATCAAGGTCAATTTGCCGGGGGTCAGCGCCAACGTCTTGACGCAGCGGCTCGAAAGTCTCGCGGCGAACGGCATCGTCGTGCGCTACCGCCTGCCCTCGCCGGCCAATGTCCAGGTCTATGGCCTGACCGATTGGGGCCGCGAGAGCGAGGGCGTGATCCGCGATCTCGGGCATTGGGCGGCACGCTCGCCCCGGCACAACCCGCTGGCCTTCATGTCGCCCGCCTCGGCGATGATGTCGCTATGCGCGCTGATCGACCGCGATCGCGCCGCGGTCCTGACCGCGACCGTCGCGTTCCGCTTCCCCGCCGATGCGTTCGTCGTGCGGGTCGCCGATGGCGATATCACCGTCGCACGCGGAACCGGAGAGGCCGGCGACGCCGCCGTCGTCTTCACCGGCGATACGCTGGCGATGCGCTATACCATCTACGGCAAACGGCCGCTGTCGCGCGGCGGCGCGGGCGGTACGTTGGCGGTGGAGGGTGATATGGAAACCGCGCAGCGCTTCATCGACCTGTTCGCGCTGCCCGAGAAGATTCTCCTCGAATGACCGGCCGGATCGATCGTGCCGCGCGCCTGATCCGCGCGACGCCTGCGGCGATCTACGCGGCGTTCATCGATCCGGTCGCCTATGCGACATGGCTCCCGCCCGCCGGGATGAGCGTGTCGATCGCGCGCTTCGAGCCTCATCCCGGCGGCGCCTATCGCCTGACGCTGCGCTACGCGGCGGGGAGCGAGGGGAAGGGCAAAAGCTCGGCCGACGCCGACACGGTCGATGGTCACTTTGTCGCCCTCGTCCCGGGCGAACAGATCGTCCAAACTGCGATGTTCGAGTCGGACGATCCCGCCTTTGCCGGTACGATGCGGATGAGCTGGGCATTGACTCCGGCAGCTGGCGGCACAGAGGTGACGATCACCGCGACCGATGTGCCCCCCGGTATTTCCGCCGTGGATCACGCCACGGGGTTGCAGTCGACCCTCGCCAACCTTGCTGCCTTCGTCGAATAGCGCGGCATTTCGCAAAACGCGTCTCGACTTCACTTTGCCCGAGCGATTAGGGAGGCACGCGAAGGAAGCGCCATGACCGATATCCCCAACACCCAGCCCGACAGCCGCGAGACGACCATCCTCGACGCGCCCGACCAGATGAAGCGGGTGCGCGATCTGTTCGGGATCGATTCGGACATGCAGGTGCCCGCGTTCAGCGAGGCGGACGAGCGTGTGCCCGATCTCGATCCGGCTTATGTGTTCGACGCCGACACCACGCTCGCGATCTGCGCCGGGTTCGCGCACAACCGCCGGGTGATGGTGCAGGGCTATCACGGCACGGGCAAATCGACGCATATCGAACAGGTCGCGGCACGGCTCAACTGGCCGTGCATCCGCATCAACCTCGACGCGCATATCAGCCGGATCGACCTGATCGGGCGCGACGCGATCGTGCTGCGCGACGGCCAGCAGGTCACCGAATTCCGCGAGGGGCTGCTGCCCTGGGCATTGCAGACCCCGACCGCCCTGGTGTTCGACGAATATGACGCGGGCCGCCCCGACGTGATGTTCGTGATCCAGCGCGTGCTGGAAGCCGAGGGCAAGCTGACGTTGCTCGACCAGAACCGCGTGATCCGCCCCAACCCCTATTTCCGCCTGTTCTCGACCGCCAACACGGTCGGCCTGGGCGATACGTCCGGGTTGTATCACGGCACGCAGCAGATCAACCAGGGCCAGATGGACCGCTGGAACATCGTCGTCACGCTCAACTATCTGCCGGCGGCGGTCGAGGCGCAGATCGTGCTCGCCAAGTCGGGCGAATATGACAAGCCCGAGGGCAAGAAGGCGGTCGACGACATGGTGCGCGTGGCCGACCTGACGCGGCGCGGCTTTATCGGCGGCGACATCTCGACCGTGATGAGCCCGCGCACGGTCATCACCTGGGCGCAGAACGCGCTGATCTTCGGCGATGTGGGCTTCGCGTTCCGGTTGAGCTTCCTCAACAAATGCGACGAGGCGGAACGGCCCTTGGTGGCGGAATATTACCAGCGCGTGTTCGGCAAGGATCTGCCGGAGAGCGTCGTCGGCAAGGGCTGACGCTCCCGCGATGACCGCCGAAACCCCCCTCGACCGTTTCAAGACCGTCCTCGGCGGCGCGGCGCGGGCGATTGCGGACGAGCCGGAGGTCGAGCTGGCCTATACCGCCGATGCGCCGGTGCAATCGGGCAAACACATCAAGGTGCCGATGCCGGCGCGCACTTTGCCGGCGGATCAGGTGGCGGAGGCGCGCGGGTTCGCCGACGGGTTCGCGCTGCGGCTGAAGCATCACAACGCCGCGCTCCACAACAAGGCCGCGCCGCACGACGCGGTGGCGCGCGCGGTGTTCGA
>JALYTP010000164.1 GCA_030854225.1 Pseudomonadota bacterium | reverse complement strand
CGGTCGACCACGTCGGCGATGCTCGCGCTGGTCGTGTTGAGCAGCGGATAGGTGCGTGATCGCACGAGCCATTCGGGCCGATGCGTCGGCCCTCCACGCGCGGTATCGGTGACGAGGACGAGGAGCAGGAAGCCGAGGCTCGCCAGGATCAACCCCTTCACCGCGCCGAACCCGAACCCGAGCGCACGGTCGACCGGGCCGAGGATCGATTGCCGCGTCCGCCCGCCGATCGATCGCGACACCATCTTGCCGGCGAAATAGGTCGCCCCCGCCAGGATCGCGAACGCCAGCACCGCCGCCCCCGTCGCCGTGCCGACGACGTGATCCAGCGCTAGGCTGAGCGGGGCATGGAAGAATTTGAGCATGAACACGATCGCGACCCACGCGAACAGCGACAGCACTTCGCTGACGAAGCCGCGCAGGAAGCCGTGCAGCGCCGCCCCGCCGACCGCGAGAAGCACCAGGATATCAAGTGCGCTCAGCCCCATATGCTCCTCACCGCCTCCCCGCCAGATGGGGAGCGCGCAAGGCCAGCGCTACCCGCGCCCCAGCATATGGTCAACGAACTGCCCGAGCGTCCGGAACCCCGCGAGCGACAGCCCGCTCTTGTCGCCCGTCATCGCGGCGGGGACGAGCGCGCGTTCGAAACCGAGCTTGCCCGCTTCCTTCAGCCGCAGCGCGCCGTGCGCGACGGGGCGCACTTCGCCCGACAGCGCGACTTCGCCGAACGCCACCGCATCGGCGGCGACCGGGCGTTCGCTGAGCGCGGAGACGAGGGCGGCGGCGACCGCGAGATCGGCCGCCGGATCCTGCACGCGGTAACCGCCGGCGATGTTGAGATAGACCTCGCTCGACGAGAAGCTCAGCCCGCAGCGCGCCTCCAGCACCGCGAGGATCATCGCCAGGCGCCCGCTATCCCAGCCGACCACCGCGCGGCGCGGGGTGGCGCCCGAGGCGAGGCGGACGACCAGCGCCTGTATCTCGACCAGCACCGGGCGCGTGCCCTCCAGCGCGGGGAACACCACCGTGCCCGTCACGCCCTCATCACGCTGCGTCAGGAACAGCGCGGAAGGGTTTGAGATTTCGGCCAATCCTTCGGCCACCATCGCGAACACCCCGATCTCGTCGGTGCCGCCGAAACGGTTCTTGATCGCGCGCAGGATGCGGTATTGATGGCTGCGCTCGCCCTCGAAACTGAGCACGGTATCGACCATATGTTCGAGCACGCGCGGGCCCGCGATGCTGCCATCCTTGGTGACGTGGCCGACCAGCACCACCGCCGTACCGCGCTCCTTGGCGAAGCGGATCAGCTCCTGCGCCGAGGCGCGGACCTGGCTGACCGTGCCGGGCGCGCCCTCGATCAGGTCGGAATGCATCGTCTGGATCGAATCGATCACCAGCAAGGCGGGCGGGCGCCCCTGCCCCCCCATTCCTTGCCCCAGCGTGGTGAGAATGTCGCGCGTCGAGGTCGCCGCGGCGAGTTGCACCGGCGCATTGCCCAGCCCGAGCCGCCGCGCGCGCAACCGGATCTGGTCCGCCGCCTCCTCGCCCGAGACATAGGCGACCGGCAGCCCGGCATGCGCCATCTTCGCCGCCGCTTGCAGGAGGAGCGTCGACTTCCCGATCCCCGGATCGCCACCGATCAGCGTCGCGCTGCCCTCGACGAACCCGCCACCCAGCGCGCGATCAAGCTCGGCGATCCCGCTCGCCATCCGTTCGGGCAGCGCGACCTCGGCGTCGAGCCCGACCAGCTCGAGCGCGCGGCCGCCGGATTGCAGGTTATGCTTGGCCTGGAACGGCGTGACGTTGCCGCCCGCTTCTTCGACCAACGTGTTCCACCCCGAGCAATCCCCGCACTGCCCCGCCCACCGATGCGACACCGAACCGCAGGATTGGCAGACATAGCGTTTCTGGGGTTTTGGCATTCCGTCGACATAGCAGATTCGGAACGATAAGGGAACAAACTTTGAAAAATTCCGAAGCGATAGGCTGGAACACACGCACCGCGATGTTTAGGCTCGACATTCGCTCTGCGCCTTCGGATCACTCTGCTCAGCGATCGCTGGATACATGACCCTCTGAACCGGCGTCCTTAGGATTGGCTCGACGTGCCTGACATCAACTCGCCAAGCATCGCTGAGACGCGAAGAACTCTGGGCGTCGCGTCGCGTGCATGCGCGCGCAGGGCGGCGACCAAAACCGGGATCGTGGCTGGCCCGCGCGCGCCAACCCTTAGCGGGGTCGGAATCCAGTCATGACGGTCAGCGTACCGACCTCGCGCTGGGCGACGGCCGCGTTGCTGCTCGCGTTTGCCATTGCGGTTCGCGCTTGCGATTTCGGCAATCCCGTCATCCATGTGGACGAGCAATATTACCTGTTGGTCGGCGACCGGATGTTGCACGGTGCGTGGCCGTATATCGACGTGTGGGACCGCAAGCCGATCGGGCTGTTCGCGCTGTTCGCGGCGATCCGGTTGCTGCCCGGCGATGGTATTCTGGCGTATCAGCTCGTCGCTACGCTGTTCGTCGCCGCTACCGCCTGGTTGGTGCACCGCGCCGCGCGGCAAGTGGGTGCGGCGCAGGCGGGGGCATGGTTCGCTGCGGCGGCCTGCGTGATCTGGCCGTCGCTGCTCAGCGGGCGTGGCGGGCAATCACCGATATTCTATGGTCTGTTCGTCTGCGCCGCGGCGCTGCTGACATTGCGGTTGCCGGTGCTGGCCGCGCGGATCGATCGGCGCGGGATCGTCCTGAGCGGCATGGCCACCTGTTTCCTTGCCGGGCTGGCGATCCAGACCAAATACACCGCCGCCGTAGAGGGCGCGTTCTTCGGGATCGTGCATCTCTTCTACCTCCGGCGCGCGGGCGCACACTGGCCGACCATTTTTGCGACGGCGACCGGCTGGCTTGTCATTGGCCTGGCCCCGACGCTGATCGCGATCGGCGTTTACGCAGCACATGGCCCGGCCGCGCTGCGAGCGTTCTGGTTCGCTAATTTCGAATCGATCTTCCTGCGCTCGCATTACACCTATCCCGCCAGGTTGATCGCGGAGCGGTTGCTCGGGATCGTCGCGCAATTGTCACCGTTGGCGATCGGCGCGGGTGTCGCGATGCGGCGGCGCGGCCGAAACGAGGCGCATTCGATCGCGGTCGGATGGCTGATCGCCGCCTTTGTCGGGTTCGCGGTGCTGGGCACCTATTTCGATCACTACGCGCTGCCGCTTATCGCGCCGCTCGCGGTTGTCGCCGCACCGGCGTTCGGCCGACACCGGCGGCTGGCGCTCGTCGCGTTGGCGCTGGCGCTGGCGACCATGGTGGTCAAGCAGGCCCTGCGCCATGATGACCGCGCCGGGGCCTACGCGCTGGCGCAGGTCGTCGCGGCGAACAGCGGAGAGGAATGCCCCTATATCTTCGCGGGCGACGCCATCACCTATCATCTCGCGCATGTCTGCCTGCCGACGGCCTACGCCTTCCCCTCGACGCTCGCTTATGCGCCCGAACAAGGCGCGACGGGCATCAACGAGGCGGGCGAGGTCGCGCGGATCCTGGCGCGGCGCCCGCCGGTGATCGTGATGGGCGACCGCCCGCTCGCCGCCTGGAACGAAGCGAGCCATGCCGAAGTCGTCGCGGCATTGGCGCGCGATTACCGGCCCGTATTCAGCGTCCCGCGCGAAGATTATCGCCTCGTCGCCTATCTGCGCCGAGACCGGGCCTTCAAAACCACCGGACGAATGTCGGCCGAACGATAGGCCGCTCCACCACCGTCCTCTGCATCAGCGCGAAGCGGAACGGAACGCACGTCACCGCCCGGTGACCGCGAATTTGTCCTGGCGCCGGCGGCCGACCATCAATCCACGCTCGAGCCGGCCGCACAGCGCGGCGTAATAATCGGAGAGAAACTCGTAATCATACCCGTCGTCGGGCAACCCGGCCTTGTGCCGGATCGAGGCGGCGACGACCGCCACGGCATCATGATCGCCGCGCCGCAACACATCCTCCAGTGTCTGCAACTCGTACACGCCGTAGAGATCGAGTGCGGAATCGGGAAACACGCGGCGCGGCCGCTCCAGCGCGTTGACCAGATCCTGGCCCAGCTCCGCCTTCGCCAATTGCACCACCCATGTTCCCGCGACGATATCTCCGACCCGCAACCGGTCGCGGTTGAACAGCGGGAAGAACAGGAAAATCCCGCTCCACAGCAGCGCGAAGATGGTGAGGAACGCATCGGCCAGATTATCCGCGATCTGGCCGACGAGGAACGACAGCGGCAGGAACACCTCGATCTCGCGCATCGCGTTGCGCGCGATCACCGCACCCGTCGTCAGCCGGGCGCCGTCACGCGCGACGACCCGCAGGCGCATGATGCGCTTGCCCGGGGTCGCCCCCCGGCCGCCCATCTCGAAGAAGATGAACCATCCGTTGCGCAGCGCGAACGCACCCAGCAGCCACAGGATGGTGAGCGCGTGCGATTTGGTGTTGCCGCTGAGCATGAAGCCGATGGCAAGGGTGAACGCGATCAGCGTGGCGAAGATCATCAACCAGTCGAGCAGGAACGCCCCTGCCCGCGCCCCGCCGCTGCCGAGTTTTATGCGCAGGCCGACGCCTTCGGGCGTGACGAA
>JALYTP010000005.1:4154-16930 GCA_030854225.1 Pseudomonadota bacterium | reverse complement strand
GTTCCGCAACCCCAAGGCCGTGTCGCGCCGCGTGGTGCACACCGACGAGACGGCGCTGAAGGCGGGCAGCCACCACGGATCGACCTTCTACGAGCATCAGCGCTTCAACGCGGCGGTGCGCGGCGCGGACCCGGTCGAGGTGACCGCGCGCGACGGGATGATGGCGGTCGCGATCGGCGCGGCGGCGGAAGTGAGCGCGCGCGAGAAGCGCGTCGTGGAAATGAGCGAAATGGGCGTCTGACGCCGATCGATATTCGAACCGCCGAGCGAAACATCGCCGGACACCAACGACGTTCAGGAGGGATTATGACCAAGGCATTCTATCTGTCCGGCGCGGCACTGCTCGCGGTCGCGTCACCGGCATTCGCGCAGACCAGCCCGGCACCTGCTGCCGTACCCGGTGCGGCGGCTCCGGCGCAGGCCAACGACCCCAACGCGGTCGCGCCCGGCGATATCGTCGTCGTCGCGCAGAAGCGCGCCGAGCGGTTGCAGGACGTGCCGGTCGCGGTGTCGGTGGTGTCGGGCGATGCGCTGGCCAGCCAGGGCAAGGTGAGCATCGAGGGCGCGCAATATCTCGTGCCCACGCTCAACGTGCTGAAGACGGGCACCACGCTCAACCAGACGATCTTCCTGCGCGGTGTCGGCACCGCGACCTTCTCGATCGCCGGCGAGCCGTCGGTATCCACCGTGGTCGACGGTGTCGTCTACAGCCGCGCGGGCGAGGCGTTCAGCGATCTGGTCGATGTCGATCAGATGGAAGTGTTGCGCGGGCCGCAGGGTACGTTGTTCGGCAAGAATGCGTCGGCGGGTGTGATCAACATCATCTCGAAGCAACCGACGCGCGAGTTCGGCGGCTATGTCGAGGCGGGCTATTACAGCCGCGCCGAATATCGCGGGCGCGCGGTGCTCAACGTGCCGCTGAGCGAGGATATCCGCACGCGCCTGACGGGTTTCTACGACAATTATGACGGCAACATCTACAACACGACCGCCAAGACGCACGTCAACGGGTTCGAACATTATGGCGGTCGCCTGCAGATCGTGGCCGATGCGACCCCCAGTCTGCGGCTCGCCTTCATCGCCGATTATCACCACGATAACGACGATTGCTGCGCCGAGATCATCGCCACGCCGCCGTTGAACGCGGCGGGCGTCGTACAGGCCAATCCGTCGTCCGCCGCACTGCCCACGCCGCTGGGCGACAAGACGCGTACCGTCGCGCAGAACCTCGTCACCGCGACCAGGGAGACGGGGTACGGTTTCTCGCTACAGGGCGATCTGACGCTGGGCGGCGCCGGGACGATCACGTCGATCAGTTCGTACCGCAACTGGAAGAATACCGAGATCCGCGACGGCGACTGGCTCGATCAGGCCTATGTCGGGCTCAATCAGCTGCATGATTTAGGCCCGCAGACCGGCGATACCGTCACGCAGGAGCTGCGCTTGACGTCGCCGGGGCATCAGTTCTTCGATTATGTGCTCGGCGGCTATTATTCGCGCGCCAAGAGCGAGCGCATCTTCACGCGCAACGATATCGTCTGCAACACGGCGCCGTCGACGACGCCCAACCCGCTCGTCCCGTGCACCAGCGCCGGCGCGCCACCGACGACCTTCCCGAGCGGCACGGCCGATTTCGGCTCGGTGTTCGACAACCTCGCCGTCTTCGGCCAGGGCACCCTCAACATCGCGCCACGCTTCCGCCTGATCGGTGGCCTGCGCTATACGAGCGATCACCTCAGCGTGTTCGAGAAGCGCGTGACGACGCTTTCTGGGCCGGGCATCAACCCCAATTTCGATCAGGGGGTGTACGACGCCTATGTCGCGTTGCTTGCTGCGGGCACTCCGGCGAATGTCGCTGCGACGACCGCGGTCGCCTCGTCCAACGGCGTGCCGTTCCGCACCAAGACATCGCACACCAACGTATCGGGCAAGGCCGGCTTCCAGTTCGACATCAGCCACGATTCGACCTTCTACGGCACCTATGCGCGCGGCTATAAGGGGCCGGCGTACAACGTATTCTACAACCTGACCGCCACGGGCACGAACGTCATCGCGCCCGAAACGTCCGACGCATTCGAACTGGGGTTGAAGAACACGCTGCTCGGCGGGCGGCTGACGCTCAACCTCGCGGCCTATTACGCCAAATATCACAACTTCCAGGCCAACAACCCCGATCTGGTCGCGGGCGTGGTCGTCACGCGCTTCACCAACGCCGGTGAAATCTCGACCCGCGGCGTGGAACTAGACGCGAGCTACCGCCCGGTGCCCGATCTCAGCTTCAACGGCGGGATGGCCTATACCGATGCGCATGTCGACGCCTTCCTCGTGCCAACGGGTGCGTCGCCTACGGCGGTCATCCCCTCGGGAACGCCGCTGGGCTTCGCGCCGAAGTGGAAGGGCAACCTCAGCGCGGATTACCGCATCCGTACCGGCGGCGCGGTCGATGTGATGCTGGGCGCTCAAGGGTCGTATCAAACCTCCGAGCTGTCGCTGTTCGCCGCCGATCCGGTGCAGCGCGCGCAGGGCACGATCCATGCCTACGGCCTGGTCAATTTGTCGGCCGGGATCGTGTCGAGCAACGACAAATACAAGCTGACCTTCCAGGTCCGCAATCTGTTCGACCAGAGCTTCGCCGCGCTCATCACCAATGGCGGGCCGGGCGGAGCCTATCGCTACCAGATCCCGCGCGATGCCGATCGCTATTTCGGGGTGACGGGTCGCGTCAACTTCTGATTACGCATCAAGCGGGAGGAACCCGGCCGGCGCGATCCGGCCGGGCGTACGCCACGCGGATTGACGATCGGCGTTCGTCATCAAGCGTTCGTCATCAAGCGTCATTTCGCGCCGGGGATGGCAGCCCCGCAAAAATACCTAATCGGCCGAAGCCGGGCGCGCCGATTACGAGCCGTTGGTTCGGTACGTCGACCCCCCGGCAAACCGGTCGTCGGCGATCACGCTTGCCACGACCGATTGCATCAGCGCCTGACGTTCGGGGATGGAACGATGCGTCTCGCCGATCATCACCGCGATCGCGTAGGTCCGCCCGTCCGGCGCCGTCAGCAGGCCGACATCGTTATAGCCCGCCGTCCGCCCGAGAAAATCCTGCCCCGTCCCCGTCTTGTGCCCGAAGGTCCAGCCGGGGAGCACCGCGCCGCGCATCCGCTGCTTGCCGGTCCTCGAGGACTCCATCGTGCCGATCAGATACGCGGTCGAATCGGGCGACAGCAATTCGCCGCGCTTCAGCTTGGCGAGCGCGCCGGCGATCGCGGCCGGCGCGGCACCGTCGGGCGGGTTGGCGATATAACCGTCGAAGGCCGAGGCGCGCACCACCGGCGGCAGCGCGGCGCGGGCTCGCTCGAAGGCGTTGAACTGGGTGAATTCGGGGCGCCACGAAAGCCCCGCCGTCCCGCTTTGCAACAGTTTCTCGCCAGGCCCGAAGCGGATATCGCCCAGCCCCTTGCGCGCGATGAAATCGCGCACCGCCGCCGGCCCGCCGACATAGCGCAGCAACCGGTCGTTGCAGGTATTGTCGCTCATCGTCAGCGCGCGCTGGAGCAACCCGCCGACCGTGGTATGATAGCCGTCGCCCTTGATCAGCGCGGCGACCGGTTGATGGAACAGCGTCAGGTCGTCGCGGGTCAGCACGATGGGATCGTCGAGCCGCAGCCGCCCGGCATCGCGCATGTCGAGCACCGTCATCGCCACCCACAGTTTCGACACGCTCTGTTGCGGCAGGCGGATGTCGCCGTTTGCCTGCGCGGTCCAGCCGTCGTCGACACTCTTCACCGCGACGCCGACCTTGCCGTCGAACGATCGCACCAGCAGATCGAGGCTGGCGACCAGCGATGTCGGCGCCCGGGGCACGCGCGGCGGCACCGGCGCTTCGACCCGATAGGTAGCCGCAAGGGGAGCCGGCATCGGCGGCGGCGGCGATGCGGCGCGCGCCAGTTCGACATCGTGCCCGCACGCGCACAGCGCCCCCGCCAACACCAAGGCGGCGAAGCCACGCCGCGGATTCAAAACCGACCCATTGAACACAAACAAAACTTCCCGCGTCCCCGTATTGCCGACGCTAGTACCAAAATTGTCTTACGGAATACCCGCTTAGCGTGCGCGCGATGAACCGCGCCTGGCGCGCGGCGAGACGAGTCGTGGCGCGCCACCGAACGGGAACCAATCGCCCGCGCTGTCGAAGATCCCCGGAAGTCGGGGAGCCGGCGGGGTCGCGGTGAAGCGGCACCCGATCACGGCATCAGGACGGTATCCACCGCCCCGGGCAGCGTCTCGGGATAGTCGAGCGTATAATGCAAACCGCGCGATTCGTGGCGGTGGAGCGCGGATTTGACGATCAGCTCCGCCGTCTGGAGTAGGTTGCGCAGTTCGATGAGATCGGGCGTGACGCGGAAATGGCCGTAATAATCGGCAACTTCCTCGTTCAGGGTCCGGATGCGGTGCATCGCGCGCTCGAGCCGCTTGGTGGTGCGCACGATGCCGACATAATTCCACATGAAGCGGCGGATCTCGGTCCAGTTCTGCTTGATCACCACCTCTTCGTCCGAATCGGTCACCCGGCTTTCGTCCCACGCCCGGATCGCCGGCACCTCGGGCAGCATATCCCAATGCGCGTTGATATGCCGGGCGCACGCCTCGCCGAACACGAAGCATTCGAGCAGCGAATTGGACGCCAGCCGGTTGGCGCCGTGCAGCCCCGATTGGGTGCATTCGCCCGCCGCATACAGCCCGGGCAGATCGGTGCGCCCGTCACGATCGATCACGACCCCGCCGCAGGTGTAGTGCTGCGCCGGCACCACCGGGATCGGCGCCTTCGTCATGTCGATCCCGAGGCCCATCAGCTTGTCGTAGATGGTGGGGAAATGCCCCTTCACGAAATCGGGCGGCATGTGGCTGATGTCGAGATGGACGTAATCCAACCCGTAGCGCTTGATCTCCGCATCGATCGCGCGCGCCACCACGTCGCGCGGGGCAAGCTCCATGCGCTGGTCGTCATAATAAGACATGAAGCGCTTGCCCGTGGTCGGGTTGATCAGCCGCCCGCCCTCGCCGCGCACCGCCTCGGTGATGAGGAAGTTCTTGACCTCCAGGTCGTAGAGGCAGGTCGGGTGGAACTGCATGAATTCCATGTTCGACACCCGCGCGCCCGCGCGCCACGCCATCGCGATCCCGTCCCCCGTCGCGCCGCGCGGCGCGGTCGAGAACAGATAGGTCCGCCCCGCCCCGCCGGTCGCGAGAATCGTCGCGCGCGCGGTATGCAGGGCGACATGCCCGCTCGTCCGGTCGACCGCATACACCCCCCAGACGTTGCCCGCGCCCGAATACCGCTCCTCATGGCGCGAGGTGGCGAGGTCGATCGCGACCTGATCGGGCACCAGCGTGATGTTGGGATGCGCCTCGGCCGCTTTCTGCAGCGCCTCCTGCACCGCCCAGCCGGTCGCATCGGCGACATGGACGATGCGGCGGTGCGAATGCCCGCCCTCGCGCGTCAGGTGCAGCGCCTCCCCCTCCTGCGCGAACGGCACGCCCAATTCGGTCAGTCGCGCGATCGCCGCCGGGGCGCGCTCGACGACGAATTCCACCGTCGCGCGGTCGTTCAGCCCCGCCCCGGCGATCATCGTGTCCTCGATATGACTCTCGAACGTGTCACCCGGCTCGAGCACGGCCGCGATCCCGCCCTGCGCCCAGGCGGTCGACCCCTCATTCATCGCGCCCTTGGCGAGCACCGTGACCGTGAACCGGTCGGCAAGATTAAGCGCGGCGGTGAGCCCGGCGGCGCCCGAACCGACGATGAGGACGTCGGATTGCGTCATGCTCTCCCCTTCCGTTGCGCGGTTTCCAATCGGGCATTCAGCCGCGCCCATCCCCGACCCCTCCCGCAAGCGGGAGGGGGGAACGAGTCAGATTGAGGAACACGTCCTCCAGGTCGGGTTCCTTGGTCGAGACCTCGACGATGCCGAACCCGCCGGCCTGCACCGCCGCCAGCACCTGCCCGGCATTCGCCTGATCCTTGCGGTACGTGATCTCCAGCACGCGCTCGCCCGTCAGCGCGATCTTCTGGAAGCTGGCGTTGGCGGGCAGCGCCGTCACGTCACGGTCGACCGTCACCTCGACGAGTTTCTCCTGCGCCATGCCGACCAGCGCGCGGGTCGGTTCGTTGGCGATGACCTTGCCGTGGTTGATGATCGCGATGCGGTCGCACAATTGCTCGGCTTCCTCGAGGTAATGCGTCGTCAGCACCACCGTCACGCCCCGGTCGTTCAGGGAGCGCACATAGGCCCAGAGCTGCTGGCGCAGTTCGATGTCGACCCCGGCGGTCGGCTCGTCGAGCACCAGCACCGGCGGCGAATGCACCATCGCCTTGGCGACCATCAACCGCCGCTTCATGCCGCCCGAGAGGGTGCGCGCATACGCCCGCGCCTTGTCCTCGAGGTGCACCGCGCGGAGCAATTCCATCGTCCGCCGCTTCGCCTTGGGTACGCCATACAGCCCGGCCTGGATGTCGAGCGTCTCGAACGGCGAGAAGAACGGATCGAACATGATCTCCTGGTTGACGATGCCGATCGACGCCTTGGCGTTGCGGGGCTGCGCGTCGATGTCGAAGCCCCAGATCGAGGCGGTGCCGCTGGTCTTGTTGACGAGGCCCGCGAGGATATTGATGAGCGTGGATTTGCCCGCCCCGTTGGGCCCGAGCAGCCCGAAAATCTGGCCGCGCGGAACATCGAACGTCACTTCGTCAAGCGCGCGCTTGGCGACGCCGGATTGGGGCGCATAGGTTTTGCACAAACGGTCGATCGAGATGGCGGCGTCGGTCATGCCGCGATCGATAGGCGCGCGGGCTTGCAACCTCAATCCTCTCCGCGCTATCGCATCGCTCATGCTACCACCCCCGCAGACTTCCCGCGTCAGCCATATTCGCGTCGCCTGCGACGGCGCGCAGGACGGCATCGCCGCCGCGCTCGGCCATCCGCGCGTGTTTTTGCAGATCGACGAGAGCGGTTATGTCGATTGCGGCTATTGCGACCGGCGCTTCATCCTGATCGGCGGCGCGGCGGATGGCGCCGACCAGTCCGCGCTCCATGATCACGGGGATGGCGCGGGCCGCTAAGCGCCTTATATCGGGGCCATGACCAGCCCCGCCGATCCCCGCGCGTTCCTCTATCACGATGGCCAGCTAGCACCGGAAGAGGCGCAGCGCCTCACCGCCGATGCGCTCGCCAAGGCCGATGACGGCGAGCTGTACCTGCAATACCGCAAGTCCGAGGCGTTCGGGTTCGACGACGGGCGGCTGAAGACCGCGAGCTACGACACGCATTCGGGGTTCGGCCTGCGCGCGGTGTCGGGCGAAACGACCGCCTTCGCCCATGCCAACGAGTTGAGCGGCGCCGCGATCCTGCGCGCCGCCGACACGATGGCGCTGATCGACCCCTCGACCGGGCCCAAGGCAGGTCCGCCGCAGGGCACCAACCGCCACCTCTATACCGACGCCGATCCGCTGGATCTCGTCCCCTTCGCCGACAAGGTGAATCTGTGCCAGACGATCGACGCCGCCGCCCGCGCGCGCGACAGCCGTGTGGCGCAGGTTTCGGTCTCGTTATCGGGAAGCTGGAACGTGGTCGAGATCGTCCGCGCCGACGGCTTCGTCGCGACCGACGTGCGCCCGTTGGTACGCCTCAACGTCTCGATCGTGGTCGAGCAGAACGGGCGGCGCGAGACGGGGACGTTCGGGATCGGCGGGCGCTATCTCTATGACGATCTGATGCGCCCGGAAACGTGGAACCGCGCGATCGACGAGGCATTGGCACAGGCGGTGGTCAATCTCGATTCGGTCGCCGCGCCCGCCGGCGAGATGACCGTGCTGCTCGGCCCCGGCTGGCCCGGCATCCTGTTGCACGAGGCAATCGGCCACGGGCTGGAAGGCGATTTCAACCGCAAGGGTACGTCGGCGTTTTCGGGCCGGATCGGCGAGCGCGTCGCCGCGCCGGGCGTCACCGTGGTCGATGACGGATCGATCGCCGACAAGCGCGGCTCGCTCTCGATCGATGACGAAGGCACACCGACGCAGGAGAATATCCTGATCGAGGACGGCATCCTCAAGGGCTATATCCAGGACCGCCTGAACGCGCGGCTGATGGGCGTCGCGCCGACCGGCAACGGCCGGCGCGAGAGCTTCGCCCACGCGCCGATGCCGCGCATGACCAACACCTTCATGCGGGCGGGCAAGGACGATCCCGCCGAGTTGCTCAGCCGCGTCAGGAACGGCATCTTCGCCAAGTCGTTCGGCGGCGGGCAGGTCGATATCGTCTCGGGCAAGTTCGTGTTCAGCTGCACCGAGGCGTACAAGATCGAGAACGGCAAATTGGGCGCGCCGATCAAGGGCGCGACGCTGATCGGCGACGGCCCCTCCTGCCTCACCCGGGTCGAAGGCATCGGCAACGATTTCGCGCTCGACGAGGGCGTCGGCATGTGCGGCAAAAGCGGGCAGAGCGTACCCGCCGGCGTCGGGCAACCGACCTTGCTGGTCGCCGGGCTGACGGTCGGCGGCACGGCGGTCTGACGGGCGCGGGAGGGGTGCGATGGAATTCTTTCACGAACTGAACGACGATCACCGCGCCTTCATCGCGAAGCAGCCGGCGTTCTTCGTCGCCACTGCCGCTGATGGCGCGCGCATCAACCTCAGCCCCAAGGGCATGGACAGCTTCCGCGTGCTGGACGCTTCTCGCGTGGCCTATCTCGATGTCGGCGGTTCGGGCAACGAGACGCAGGCGCATCTGGCCGCCGACGGGCGCATCACGATCATGTTCTGCGCGTTCGACAATCCGGCGCTGATCCTGCGGCTGTACGGTCGTGGCAGCTTCGTCGTCGCCGGCGATGCGGGCTATGACGATCTCGCCGCGCATTTCCCGCGCCTGCCGGGTGCGCGACAGGTGTTCGACATCGCGATCGACAGCATCCAGACAAGCTGCGGCTGGGGCGTGCCGCGCATGGCGTTCGAGAAGGAACGCCAGACGCTGTCCAAATATCATGCCCAGCAGGATCCCGCCGATCGCCTCGCCAAGATCGCCACGCGTACGCGCAGCATCGACGGGTTGCCGCTACGCGCGCAAACCGTGATGCCTGCCGCCGACCCGGCGGTTTGACGGCATGAGCCTCGTCGAGATCGGGCGCTTCGCCAAGAACGAGGCCAATATCCTGATCGGCCGGCTCGAATCCGAGGGCATCCCGGCGGTCGCGTTCGACGAAGGCGCGAGCATCGCCGACGGGAGCCAGTTCTTCATCCCCGTGCGCGTGATGGTCGATGAAGAGGATGAAGCCGCCGCCAGGGCGATCGTCGCGGCCGCCGCCCGATTCTGAGGCAGCGCGTTCGCCACCGCACAAAATTCGCTGTTGATTAGCGCCAGAACGCCGCCACAGCGCGCGGTCCCGCCTAGGGCGCGGCGTCATTTCGCATCTGGCAAGGTCGCTGCTATGCGACGTGCAGGGCCAACGAAAGGGCGCACGGATGAAGCTGGTTATCGCCATCATCAAGCCATTCAAGCTCGAGGAGGTTCGCGAGGCCCTCACCGAGATCGGCGTCGCGGGCATGACCGTGAGCGAGGTGAAGGGGTTCGGCCGGCAGAAGGGCCAGACCGAAATCTACCGCGGTGCGGAATACAGCACCAACATGGTCCCCAAGATCAAGATCGAGGTGGTCTGCGCCACCGACCTCGCGCCAAAGGTGGTCGAGGCGATCCAGGCGTCGGCCAATACCGGCGCGATCGGCGACGGCAAGATCTTCGTCCTCGACGTCGGCCAGGCGGTGCGCATCCGCACCGGCGAAACCGACCGGAACGCGCTTTAAGGGAAGGGGGGGAAATACGTGACACTGATCCACAAGCGCGGGCTGGGACTGGGAACGGCCAGCCTCGCCGCGCTCGCCGCCCATCCCGCCTTCGCACAAGGCGCGGCTGCGATCGCCGCGCCGGCCATCGCAACGCCGTCGCTTGCCCATATGGACAAGGGCGACAACAGCTGGATGCTCGTCTCGACGCTGCTCGTGCTGATGATGTCGGTGCCGGGGCTGGCCTTGTTCTACGGTGGCCTCGTGCGCACCAAGAACATGCTGAGCGTCCTCACCCAGGTGCTGATGATCGTCTGCATGGTCGGCGTGATCTGGGTGTGCTGGGGTTATTCGGAGACGTTCACGACCTATAGCGCCTTCGTCGGCAACCCGTTCGCCAAGCTGTTCCTGAAGGGCGTCGATGCTTCCTCGCCAGCGGCGACCTTCTCGAACGGTGTCTACATCCCCGAACTCACCTATGTGTTGTTCCAGATGACCTTCGCGATGATCACGCCGGCGTTGTTCATCGGATCGGTGGCGGAACGCATCAAATTCTCGCCGCTGATGCTGTTCGTCGCCTTGTGGGTGACCTTGGTCTATTTCCCGATCGCGCACATGGTGTGGTATTGGGACGGGCCGGACGCCGTCGCCGCCGCCGCGCTCAAGGGCAAGGCGGCGCTCGACGCTGTGAACGGCGAGGCCGGGTTCCTGTTCCAGAAAGGGGCGCTCGATTTCGCCGGGGGCACCGTGGTGCACATCAACGCCGGTATCACCGGGCTCGTCATGTGCCTGATGCTCGGCAAGCGCATGGGCTATCCCAAGGAGCCGATGCCGCCGCATTCACTGACCATGACGATGATCGGCGCGGCGCTGCTCTGGGTCGGCTGGTTCGGGTTCAACGCCGGCTCGAGCCTCGAAGCGTCCAGCGTCGCGTCGGTCGCCTTCATGAACACGATGATCGCGACCGCGGCGGGCGGCATGTCGTGGCTGCTCACCGAACAGATCGTGCGCGGCAAGCCGTCGCTGCTCGGCGCCGCTTCCGGCGTGGTCGCCGGCCTCGTCGCGGTCACCCCGGCGTCGGGCTATGCCGGCACGATGGGCGCGGTGATCCTGGGCCTGATGGTGTCGCCGATCTGTTTTTTCTTCGTTTCGAAGGTGAAGACCAAATTCGGCTATGACGACAGCCTCGACGTGTTCGGCGTGCACTGCATCGGCGGCATCACCGGCGCGCTGCTCACCGGCATCCTCGCCGATCCGGCGCTCGGTGGCCAGGGCGTGGCGGACTATGCGTCGAAGCCCGGCACGTTGGTCGTGGCGCCATACGATTGGGTCACCCAGTTGACCACGCAGGCCGAGGCGGTGACGATCACGCTGGTGTGGTCGGCGGTCGGTGCCGCCATCCTCTACGCCATTATCGACAAGCTCTGGGGCTTCCGGGTTTCGCCCGAGGTCGAACATGAGGGCCTCGACATCGCCGAGCATGGCGAGCGGGCCTATCATTATTGACGAGATCGGGGCGGGCCGGTGCGTTCGCTCCCTGAGGTTCCTCCTGCGGACACCCTAAGGCCGGTGCGGCGACGCATCGGCCCCTTTTTCGCGCCCCTTTTCACGCCGGGCGCGCCAGTATCGCGCGGCCAGCACCGCGCCGAGCACGAAGCCGCCGGGCGCCAGCACGACGAGCGCCGCGAGGCCGGCCTGACTGGTCTTCTTGCGATCCATCCGCCCAACCTTAACGCCGATGCGTGAACGGGCGATTAGCCGAGATCGGCGCGCACGAAATCGGCGCAGCGTTCGCCGATCATGATCGACGGCGCGTTGGTGTTGCCCGAGACGAGCCGCGGCATGACCGAGGCATCGGCGACGTACAATCCGTCGACGCCCTTCACGCGCAGCTGCGGATCGCACACCGCCGCCGCCTCCGATCCCATCCGCGCGGTGCCGACCGGGTGGTAAACCGTATCCGCCCGCGCACGGATCAGCGCCTCCAGCGCGGCATCGTCGGCAAGATCGATCGGGTAGCGATCGCGGCCTTGATGACGGCTGAGGGGCGGCGCCTCCAGGATGCGGTACATCGCGCGCACCCCGGCCTTCAGCACCGTCATGTCGCGATCGTCGGTCAGGAAGCCGGGGTCGATCAGCGGCATCGCGCGCGCATCCGCCGAAGCCAGCATCACCGACCCGCGGCTTTCGGGCCGCAGCACACAGGCGTGGCAGCTATAGCCGTGCGCCTTCACCTTGGTGCGCCCGTGATCCTCCAGCGCGGCGATGACGAAATGGAACTGCACATCGGGCGCGGGCGCATCCGGCATCACGGTGATGAACCCGCCGGTTTCGGCATAGGGCGTGGTCATCGCGCCGGTGCGCGAGCGCAGCCAGCGCACGATCGCCGCCAAATTGCCGAGTGTCCCGCCCAAGGTCTGCCCCAGAAACACGCGCCCCGGTGTCTCGAACGAGGCGACGTAATCGATATGATCCTGAAGATTTTGTCCGACCCCCGCGCGGTCGAGCCGGATCGGGATGCCGTGTTCAGCGAGGTGCCGCGCCGGGCCGATCCCCGACAGCATCAGCAATTGCGGCGTGCCGAACACCCCGCCGGCCAGCACCACCGCGCGGCGTGCGCGGATCGTGTGCGCCTCCTTGCCCTTCAGGTACGCGACGCCCCAGGCGCGCCCGTCCTCGAACATCACGCGTTCCGCCGTCACGCCGGTCAGCACGCCGAGATTGGTGCGCGGCGCGCCGTCGCCGAGATAGGCGCGCGCCGAGGTCCAGCGCTCGCCGCCCTTCTGCGTCACCTGATACAGGCCGACCCCGTCCTGCCGCGCGCCGTTGAAATCGGCGTTGGCGGGATATTGCAGCGCCTCCGCCGCCGCGACGAAATCGAGCGCGCCGGGATTGGCGAAATGCTGATCGCTGACCCAGAGCGGACCCTTGCCGCCGTGATACG
>JALYTP010000005.1:0-4144 GCA_030854225.1 Pseudomonadota bacterium | reverse complement strand
CGCCGCGCTCGTTATGTTCGGTTCGCTTGAAATACGGGAGCACGGCGTCATACGCCCAGCCGTCGCAGCCCAAAGCCGCCCAATTTTCGTAATCCCAGCGATTTCCGCGAATGTAGAGCATGGCGTTGATCGCCGATGATCCGCCCAGCCCCTTGCCGCGTGGCTGATACCCGCGCCGCCCGCCCAGCCCGCGCTGCGGCACCGTTTCATACTGCCAGTTGGTCGCCGGCGTCTGGAACGCCATGAAGCCTGGAATGCGGGTGCGCAGCCCGGTGTTGCGGCCGCCCGCCTCGAGCAGGGCGACCGTGTAGCGCCCGTCCTCGGCCAGCCGCCCGGCGACCGCCGCGCCGCCCGATCCGCCGCCGACGACGACGATATCCGCTTCCTCCATCACCGCCCCTTTTGTCGTTCCTGCTCGGCCCAGTGCGCCTTGATCGTCTCCGACGTTTCGCGGCTGCCGTCATGGCTCCACCCCGGCGGCATGACGAGATAGCCGAGCTTGTTCCTCAGCCCCGGTGCCGCCCACATATCCTTCGCGATTCCGATCCATTCGTGGAACGCGGCCCACAGCACGTTGAAGCTGCCGAGGTTCCTGACGATGCCGTAGCGCGGGCGATCGTCGTCGCGCTCGGGCTCGAACGTGCCGAGCCAGCGATCCCACACGATGAACACGCCGGCATAGTTGCGATCGAGATAGCGCGCGTTGGTGGCGTGATGGACGCGGTGGTGGCTCGGGGTGTTCATCACCCCTTCGAACCAGCGCGGCATCCGCCCGATCACCTCGGTATGGATCCAGAACTGGTAGATCAGGTTGATCCCGCCCGCGAACAGCACCATCGGCACGGGAAACCCGATCAGGAACAAGGGCAACCGCGTCAGGAAGCCGAGCGAGAAGAACCCGGTCCATGTCTGCCTGAGCGCGGTCGAGAGATTATAGTGCTGGCTCGAATGGTGGATGACATGGCTCGCCCAGAACCAGCGCACGCGGTGCGACCAGCGGTGGAACAGGTAATAGGCGAAATCGTCGAGCACGAAGCAGACGACGAACCAGTACCAGGCATAGGAAATATCGAACACGCGGAACCGATACACCCAGAAGGCCAGCGCGATGACGAACCCGCCCGTGAGCACCCCCGCGACGGTGCTGCCGGTGCCGAGCGCAAGGCTGGTGAGCGTATCCTTGGGCTCGTATCGCGTCCGGTCGCGCAGCCATGCGACCAGCATCTCGACCGCGACCAGCAGCACGAAGGCGGGCACGGCATAATCGACCGGATGCAGATCGGCGAGGTGGCGCAGGTCCATGGCGGTGGTTGCTTACACTCTTGTCAGCGACGCTTCCAGTGCATGGACGTCGGCTTCGACCACGCCGAACAACGTGACGTCGCCGAACAGCCGTTCGCCGGTGCGCACCGTCACGCCCTCGGTCGTCACGCCGATCGTCAGCGGGGCGAGCAGGCGGCGCACGGCGACCTGCGCGCCGTGGCGTTTCAATACCGCGATCGCGTTGTCGCCAGCGACGAGCGCGGCATTGCCGTCGGTGCCGACGATCGCCGCGTGCGCCGCGAACCCGGCCAGCGCCTCCTCGGCGAAGCGCCGCGCGTCCGCTGTGCTGGCGATGCGGCTTTCACCCAGCCGCAGCCACCGCGCAAGCCCGGCCAGCGCCAAGATCGCGACGATCGACCCGCCGAGCTGGACCCAGTTCATCGCGCCCCTAATTCAAATTTTGGGAAAAGAGCTGGTCGAGCACCGGGCGGATGCCGCTCAGATCGTACCCCGCCGCCGCCGCCTTCGCCATCGCGGTATCGGGGTGCAGCCCGGTCTTCACCGCCGCCAGCGCCCACAAATTGCACGACCGCGTCCCCGATCGGCAATGCGCGAGCACGGGCCCGTCCGCGCGGTCCATCGCCGCGATCATCGCCTCGACCTGCGGCAGCGAAAAACCCGCGCCGGTGACGGGGATTTCGGTGTAAGCCAGCCCCGCGCCTTCCGCCGCCGCGCGCACCTCGGCCGCCGCGGGCTGCCCCGGCTCCTCGCCATCGGGCCGGTTGTTGATGACGCCCACGAACCCCGCCGCCTTGATCGCGGCGATATCGGCGGGCGCAATCTGCGGCGCGACGGAGATGCGGTCGTCGATGGTGCGGATATCGGTCATGCCGCCTCGCGTATCACTTGCAGGAACGCGTCGCCATAGGCGTCCAGCTTGCGCTCGCCCACGCCCGAAATGCGGCTGAGCGCGCCGCGGCTGTCGGGCTTCGCCGCCGCCATCTCGCGCAACACCGAATCGTGGAAGATGACATAGGGCGGCACGCTCGCCTCCTGCGCCAGTTCGCGGCGGCGCGCGCGCAGCGCCTCGAACAGCGGATCGCCGATCGGGTTCGCCCCCGCACCGCTCGATCCGCGCCGCCGTCGCTCGCGCCTGGGCGGCAGGATCAGCGCGACTTCGGCCTCGCCTTTCAGGATCGCCTTGGCGGCGGGGCCGAATTCCAGCCCGCCGAAATCGTTGGCGCGCAAGGCGTCGCGCAGCAGCAGCGCGCGCGCCACCGGCTTGATCAGCATCGCCTCCTCCGCGTCCGACACCAGCCCGAACACCTGGAGCGCCTCATGCCCGTTCATCAGGCTGCGCTCGCTCGACTGGCCGGTCAGGATGCTTTCGATATAGCCGACGCCAAAGCTCTGCCCCGTGCGAAACACCGCGGAGAGGAATTTCCTCGCCACCTCCGTCGCGTTGGCCAGCGCGCCGGGCGGGTTCAGGCAATTGTCGCAATTGCCGCACGTCTCGGGCGGCGCCTCGCCGAAATGCCGCAGCAGGATCGCGCGGCGACACGTCGCGGTCTCGACCAGCGCGCCGAGCGCGTTCAAGCGCGCGCGCTCGCCCGCCTGGCGGTGCGGCTCGACCTCGCCGATCCGCTGCCGCGCCCGCACGAAATCCTCCGCCCCCCAGAACAGATGCGCGACCGACGGATCGCCGTCGCGCCCCGCGCGCCCGGTTTCCTGATAAAACGCCTCGATCGACTTGGGCAGCCCGGCATGCGCGACGAAGCGCACGTCGGGCTTGTCGATCCCCATCCCGAACGCGATCGTCGCGCAGATCACCATGTCCTCGCTGGCGACGAACTCGGCCTGGTTCCTCGCGCGGATGTGCGGATCGAGCCCGGCATGATAGGCGCGCGTGGGGCGGCCCGTCTTCGCCAGCGCCTCGGCCAGCTTCTCGGTCGCCGCGCGCGTCTGGGCATAGACGATCCCCGGCCCCGGCGTCTCGGCGACGAGGTCGGCGATCTGGCGCGTCACATTGTCCTTGGGGCTGATGGCGTAGCGGATATTGGGACGGTCGAACCCGGCGACGATCAGCCCGCCCTGCGGGATACCGAGCTGGCCGAGGATATCGGCGCGGGTATGCGCGTCGGCCGTCGCGGTCAGCGCGATCCGCGGCACATGCGCGAACGTATCGAGCAGCGGGCGGAGCAGCCGGTAATCTGGGCGGAAATCGTGCCCCCATTCGCTGACGCAGTGTGCCTCGTCGATCGCGAACAGGCACAGCGGCGCGCTCGCCAGCAGATCGCGGAACCCCCCGCCCGATGCCCGTTCGGGCGCGACGTACAGCAGGTCGAGCTCGCCACGCCGGAACCGCGCGATCGTCTCGGCCTGGTTGGTGTCGACCGAGGTCAATGTCGCCGCACGGATGCCGATCGCCTCGGCCGCGCGCAGCTGATCGTGCATCAGCGCGATCAGCGGAGACACGACCACGCACGTCCCCGCCATCGCCACCGCCGGGAGTTGGTAACATAACGACTTGCCCGCCCCTGTCGGCATCACCGCCAGCGTGTTCGTCCCGGCCAGCACGCGGTCGATCACCTGGCGCTGCACCCCGCGAAACTGGGGAAAGCCGAAGGTCGATTGCAGGATGGGGAGCGGGTCGATCACGCCCCCTCTTGCGCGAGGTCGCCGGTGCGGTGCAAGCGCTGTGGATGGACCAGGTGCGCGACAACAAGGCCGAGGGCGAATTCGAACTCATGGTGGACGGGCTGCGCGCCGTCGCCGCCTATCAGATGGAGGGCGACCGCATCGTCTTCACCCACACCAAGGTGCCCGCGCGGCTGGAAGGGCGCGGGGTCGGCAGCAAACTGATCCGCGCCGCGCTCGACAG
>JALYTP010000163.1 GCA_030854225.1 Pseudomonadota bacterium | reverse complement strand
ATCGAGGCGGATGCCGATGCCCGCGATTCGCGCGTCGCGCTCGCCGAAGCCCGCACGGCAGAGCAGCGCGCGCGCAACCAGGCGCTGGCGCAGCAGATCAACCCGCATTTCCTGTTCAACACGCTCAACGCCGTGTCGGGGCTGATCATGGAGGGCGACGGCAAGCGCGCCGAGCGCGTGACGATGGCGCTGGCCAATCTGCTGCGCCGCTCGCTCGAGGCCGGTACCGGGCAATTGGTGCCGCTGGCCGACGAGATCGAGGCGCAACGCCGCTATCTGGAGATCGAGGAGGTGCGCTTCGAAGATCGCATCCGGTTCGTCGACGCGGTGCCCGGCGCGCTGCTGGATCGACAAGTGCCGCCGCTCATCCTCCAGCCGCTGGTCGAGAATGCGGTCAAGCACGGCGTGGCGCGGTCACCGGAGACGGTAACGATCACGGTATCGGCCTCGCTTCAAGACGACATGCTGGAAATCGTGGTGGAAGATGACGGTCAGGATCACGGCAGCGCGCCCAAGGCGCCGGGCGTCGGCATCGGGCAGGACAATACCCGCCGCCGCGCGCTGTTGCTGTTCGGCGACAGCGCCTCGCTCACCTGCGGGCGGATCGCGTCGGGGGGCTATCGCTGCGCGCTGCGCCTGCCCGTGGCGCCACCGACGACGCCGCGATGACGCCCCGATGACCTTGCGCGTCGTCATCGTCGATGACGAGCCGGTGGCGGTTCGGCGGCTCGCCAGCCTGGTCGCCCGGTGCGACGCGATCGTCGTGGGGACGGCGGGAACGGCCGACACCGCATTCGATCTGATCGCGCGCGAAAGGCCCGACCTCGCGCTGCTGGATATCGAGATGCCGGGTGCCGACGGGATCGACCTGGCCACGCGGTGCCGCGCGCTCCCGATGCCACCGGCGATCGTCTTCGTGACGGCCTTCAGTCGCTTCGCGATGAACGCATTCGATCTCGCTGCCGATCACTATCTGCTCAAGCCTGTCGAGCCGGCGCAAATCGCCACCGCGCTGTCACGCGTCGAGGGCAAGATCGCCGACCGCCGGGATGCAGCGCGGACGCAGGAGCTGGAAGAGGTGGTGAAACGCCTGCGCGCGGTGGATTGCGAGACGGGGCCGGAGCGCGATTTCTGGCTGTCCGATTATCAGGGCCATGTCCGTGTGCGCTTTTCCGACGTGCTGTGGCTTGCCGCCGAGCGCGATTATGTTCGTATCCATCTCGATCATAAAAGCTATCTGGCGCGCGGGCGGATCGGCGATCTCGCGGAAAAGCTCGGCGCGCACGGGTTCGTCCGCATCCACCGGTCCTCCGCGGTCCGCGCCGATTGCGTCGAGCGGGTCGATGCGATCGGCGACCGGCGCTATCGCCTCACGCTGTCCAACGGTGCGGTCCTCGAGGCGAGCCGCCGGTTCGCGAGCGCCGCGCGCGCCCTGCACGCCGCCGCGCAGCCGATAGAAACCGGATCGCCGACCACCCGCTAGCCCTGTCAGGCGACCGCGCGAAATGGGCCGCCTGTTCGATGACGTCGAGCAAGTCCGCGATGACCGCCGCTACAACGAACGGTCGGGCACCGACGCTCGACCAGCGTGGGGCAGAATCCACCCTCACCGACACCCCGGCAGCGTAGTCGCGACGTGCGTCCGGCTCTAGCAACAGCCCGTCGCGCAACGTCTCATTGCAACGCGGATCGCGGGGTCGGGGAGAGATGGAGGAGCTGCGGCGCGCGTTCCTGCGCATCGGTCAGCGTCGGCGCCAGATTGGTTTGCCACGCGTCCGATTGCGTCGCCTTGTGCCACGCCCGGTCATATGCGGCCTGATCCGACACGCGGGTGAACCATACGAGCAACTTCTCGTTCTGGCGGACCGGCAATCGCGGGAAGTTATTGGGCACGGTCTCGGGCACGAAAACGCCGATCACCGGCAATCCCGCCGCTTCGAGCGCGGGCTTGACCTTACTGTCGAAGAAGCTCGCGAAGCCCGTCGTCGGATCCTTCCACAAATAGAGTATGTGCGCGACGACCAGGCCATGCGGCTGGGGCGGCGCGCCGACCGCGACACGGGGCGTCGTCGGCATTGCGAAATTGTCCCCCGGCGCGGCGGGGCGCAGCAGCAGGACATCGTCATTATCGTCGAGATACGGGTTCGCCTCGTCACGGTGCGCCTTCCACACCGGGCCGAAATAGAAATCCGTCAATTGCTTGGCGCGAGTGGTCATGTCCGGAAATTCGCGCAGCCAGACGAAGCGGTTGGGATCGTCCCGCTCGCGGAACTGGCCGACCAGCCGCATGCCCAGCACCTCCTGCGTCTCGATGAATTCGCGTTCGAACAAGGGGATCCACGCTTCACGCTTTCCCGCGACGATCTTGTACTGGCGCAGTTCGAGCACCGGGTGCGGCGCGGCCACCGGTTCATCGGCCGCCACGGCGGCGGAAACCCCGACCGCAGCCATCATCAACGTCGCGCACCCGGCCCATAGTTTTTTCATCGCATATCTCCTCGTCCGCCATAACAGACAGGTTGACCTGTTCGAGTCAATCCCCTTATACGATCCGCATGACCGAACCCCATGCCGACCCGGCACCCGCCCGCCGCAAGAACGATCCGCAAGGCATGCGCGGCCGTGTGCTCGATGCCGCCGCCGCGCTCTTCCAGGGCCAGGGTTATTACGCGACCACGACCCAGCAGATCGCCGCGACCGCGGAGGTCACCCACGGCGCGATGCATCACCATTTCGCGACCAAGAAGGCGCTTGGCCTCGCGGTGATCCGCGAACGCGTTGCCGATGCGATCCGCGAAACCTGGATCGAGCCCATGAGCAATGGCGACACAGCACTCGATGCCGTGGGAATGATCTTCGATGATATCGCCACGGGGCTCGACCAGCGCGGCCGGGTCGAGGGGTGCCCGCTCAACAACATGACGCTGGAACTGGCGCTGGGCGACCACGATTTCCGCGATGAGGTGCAGCCGATCTTCGATCGCTGGCGCGCCGCGATCGCGACGCGCGTGCAGCGCGACCGGCAAGGCGGCCGATCCCGGACGCTCGATCCCGACGCCTTCGCCACGCACGTCGTCGCCGCCTGCTCGGGCGCGATGGCGATGGGCAAGGCGAGCCAGACGAGCGACGCGGTGCGCGTCATCGCCCGACAGATCGAGGCGACCTATCGCCCTGCCGGGCGGCATTCATGAGTGGCGATCCTGTCACGCCGCCGGCGCGGCGCGAGATATTGGCGATGGGGGTTGCGCTCGCCGCGACCTCGGCCGTGAAAGCCGCGCCGCTTGCAAGGAGACAACGTCAGATGAGCGGAAAACCCGACCCCCGGCCGGCGGGCTCCGACGGATTCGATTTCCTCCTCGGCCATTGGACGGTCCGCCACCGCCGGCTGGCCAAGCGGCTGGCCGGCAGCACCGACTGGATCGAATTTCCCGGCACGCTCGACGTCGATCCGATTCTCGGCGGCGCGGGCGATATAGATCGCAACGTGCTCGAGGATCCGAAGGGTCGCTATCTCGCGACCTCGCTCCGATTGTTCGATCCGCATACCAGGGAATGGTCGATTTACTGGATCGACGGGCGCGGGCCGACCGTCACCAACCCGGTGGTGGGGCGGTTCGACGGGCGGATCGGCCATTTCTACAACAATGACAATCTCGGCGGCCGCCCGATCAAGGTGCGCTTCATCTACGAAGACCTCGGCGCCTCCGCCGCGCGCTGGTCGCAAGCCTTTTCGCCCGATGCGGGCCAGACCTGGGAGGTCAACTGGACGATGGACTTCACTCGCCGCGCGAAGAACCGGTCATGAACGACCTCCCGTCGCCCCGTCCAGGCATGCACGCCTTCGCCTTCCAGACCGGTTCGTGGCGCGTGAAGCATCGCAAGTTGCGGCACCGTCTGGCGGGCAGCAACGACTGGTTCGAATTCCCCGGCACCTGCAAAGCGTGGGAATTGCTCGACGGCGCGGGCAATGTCGACGACCATTTCCTCGACGATCCCGCCGGCGCCTATCGCGCCATCACGACGCGCTGCCTCGATATCGCCACCCACACCTGGTCGCTGTGGTGGTTCGACGGACGTTCCCCGACGCTCGATCCCCCGGTAATCGGGCGCTTTCAGGACGGCGTGGGCTCGTTCTTCGGCGACGATATTTTCGAGGGCCATCCGATCAAGGTGCGCTTCATCTGGTCACAGATCTCGCCCGCGCACGCGCGGTGGGAGCAGGCCTTTTCGAACGATGGCGGCAAGGCCTGGGAAACGAACTGGATCATGATCTTCGATCGGATGGGGTGATGTTGCGAGCACTGGCCGCGCTTGTCCAAGGGATATGCCTGCCCGCCACCGCTTTATCGTCGCCTCACTCGGTCGTACGGCGCGCGCTTGTCACCCTTTCAGAAGACTGATAAGCGCGCCGCCTCATCGCCTTTTACAGGCGCATGAGCCGCCTTAGCTCAGCTGGTAGAGCATCGCATTCGTAATGCGGGGGTCACAGGTTCGAATCCTGTAGGCGGCACCACCCAGTCCCAAGTAGTTGAGAGAATTCAATAAATTCTAGGATTGGCGCGCGAACGGCGCGTTTCCGCGCCTTTCTACGGCGGTGAAATACCGTGCGGGGGCGACAGAGACACTTTGGGACTGAGAATCAGGCGATTTGGGCCGGCTATCTCAGG
>JALYTP010000162.1 GCA_030854225.1 Pseudomonadota bacterium | reverse complement strand
GCTGCAAACGGACTCGATCATGACCATTCACAAGACGCGCATGCTCATCCTCGGTTCGGGGCCCGCCGGGCTTTCGGCCGCGATCTACGGCGCGCGTGCGGGCATGAAACCGATCCTCGTCCAGGGTATCCAGCCCGGCGGGCAATTGATGACCACCACCGATGTGGAGAATTATCCCGGCTTCGCGGACGTGATCCAGGGCCCCTGGCTGATGGAGCAGATGCAGGCGCAGGCCGAGCATGTCGGCACACAATTGATGTACGACACCGTGGTCGCGGTCGATCTGAGCCGGCGCCCGTTCCGGCTGACCGGGGACAGTGGCGACGTGTACGAAGGTGAGGTGCTGATCATCGCCACCGGTGCGCAGGCCAAGTGGCTGGGGCTGGACAGCGAGGAAGCGCTGAAAGGGAAGGGTGTCAGCGCGTGTGCGACGTGCGACGGCTTCTTCTACCGCGGCAAGAAAGTGGCGGTGATCGGCGGCGGCAACACCGCGGTCGAGGAAGCGCTGTACCTTACCAACCACTCGCCCGACGTGACGCTGATCCACCGCCGCGACTCGCTCCGGTCGGAGAAGATCTTGCAGGATCGCCTGTTCGCCAACGATCGCATCACCGTCATCTGGAACAAGGAAGTGCGCGATTTCGTCGATGGTGGCGGGACAGCGGGGCTGGTCGCGCTGGACCTGGTCGATACGCAGACCGGCGAATCCTCACGGCTCGACGTCGAAGGCGGGTTCGTGGCGATCGGCCATCATCCGGCGACCGAGCTGTTCCGCGGTCACATCGAACTTGACGCGGATCATTATATAAAGGTCGAGCCGGGCTCGACCCGCACCAGCGTGACCGGCGTGTTCGCGTGCGGCGATGTGATGGACAAGCTCTATCGTCAGGCGGTGACGGCGGCCGGGACCGGTTGCATGGCCGCGCTCGACGCCGAACGGTTCTTGGCCGAGACCGATTTCGAGCGCGTCGCCGAAGCGGTTGGCTAGTTCGTCAGAACGCTGCGGATGATCGCCTCCAGGGACGCCATGTCACCCGCGCGGGCGAAGCTGTGCGAGGCGGTGTCGATCCGGTGGATCGTGACGCCTGGGTTCGTTTCCACCGCATCGTCATAAGCGATCGCGGTGGCGTCCCCTGTCGCGAGGATGACGGTGATCCGGGTATCGCCCGCCAGCGCGGTGGTCAGACGCATGCTAAGATTATCCGATTGATCGAGGCGTTTCGACGATATCTTTCGCAAGCCGTTGGCCAGTTTCGATAAATCGACGCGACCCGCCAGCAGCCGACGCCAGCTTGCCGGATCGCGCAGCCGCTGAGCGTAGCGCGCGCGGATCGCGGCGGCGGGGGGCAAATCGTCGGCCTCGCCCCCGATCCAGGGATTGGCCAGCACCAGCGCATCCATCCCGGCGGCTTCGTGGAACAGCGCCAGCGCCGTGGCCGCATCGCAATTGCCGAACGCGACGAGGCGCGTGATGCCGGTTTCCGCACAGAAGGTCGCCGCGGCCGCGGCGATGTCGGGGGCTGCGCTCTCGAAATCGCAATTCTCGCCCGTCGAATCGCCGATTCCGCGTCGATCGAAGCGAAAGACAGGGATGCCTGTCGCCGCCAGTCGCGCCGCCAGCAACGCCATGCCGCGATGCGCGCCGCAGCGGATTTCGTTGCCGCCCGAAACGATGAGCAGGCCGGTGGCGTTCGTGCCCTCATCGAGGGTGCCGACCAGCGTCTCGCCCGCGCAGGGGAATTGGATCAATCGCCGCATGTTGCGATCCAATCGACGATATCGGCGGCAAGCCGTTCTGCCAGCACGTGATCATTGCCGGGTTCGCTCTTTCGCCAGAGCGGCGGACCGTCGAATTTGGCGTTCGCCTCGCGCTGGTCAGACGCCAGACGGACAATTCTGCTGGGCGTAGTGCGATCCGGCGCGGCGTCGCGAAGATCCCGCAGGAGCGTGCGCGACAGGAGATTGCCGGCAATCTCGTGCTGCGGCGCTTCATCGTCGATCGAAAAGGTTTCCGACGCGCCGCCAAGCTTTGCGACACGCATCAGCTCGTCGACGACCTTCCCCCGCTCCTGCGGTGCGAAAAGCCAGCGGCTGGCCCCGCGCGCGAGTCGAGTGACCAGCGTCCCGCTGCGTAGCGCTATGATATGCGGCGTTCCGATCCGGGCCGTCGCCGCCGCGAACGCTTCCTGCAACTCAGGCAGCGCCATCCGTTCGGTGAGGGTCAAACTTTCCCCCAAGCCGGGCAGATCGGGAAGCACGCTCGCCACGCCGCGCTCGGCCAGCGCGCGCAGGATCGTCACCATGAAGGTGCGTGTGCGGTTGGCTTCCTCGAACAGCGGCAGGGCCGCGATCACGACCTGGCATGGGCCTGCCGCTGGGCCCGTCGCTGGGCCGAAGCGAAGCATCGCCTCGCGACCACCGGCCCAGTCGTAATGGTCGATCATCCGCCGGGCCGCGTCATGCGAGCGCTCACGTCAGTGCCTTGGCGCGTGCAAAGGCGACCAGCGCGCCGAACGTCTCGAGCATCTCGCCGTCGACCTCGTCATCCTCGATCAGAATGCCGAGCCGATCCTCAATCTCCGTCAGCAACCCCGCGACCGCCATCGAATCAAGTTCGGGAAGCGCGCCGAACAGCGGCGTCTGGTCGCGAAACGCCGCGACGCGTTTGTCGTCGATCCCGAGTACATCGCGCAGTACGGCGCGCACGACATGGTCGATCTGGTCTGCGTCGAATGACAAGGCTCGCCCCTGGAAAAGATGCTGCGCCGCGCCATAAGGCTTGCGTCGTGGCGTGCCAAGGGCGAGCGCTCCCGCCTCGACTCGCGCGCCGCCGGGCGGCATGGAGGCGTGATGATTGCGCTCGATCCCGTTCCGCAGCCTATCGATGCGTTGTCCGCGCGTGGCAAGGCGGGTGACACGGCGCTGATCGATCGTGACGGAACGCTCGATTTCGCCGGACTGGAGGCGATGGTCGGCGCCGTCGCGGCGTGGCTGGCGGGGCAGGGGGTCGCGCGCGGATCGCGCGTCGCGACATGGCTGCCCAAGACGCGCATGGCCTGCATCATGCCGCTCGCCGCGCCGCGTGCGGGGTTGATCCATGTCCCGGTCAATCCGTTGCTCAAGCGCGCGCAGGTAGCGCATGTGCTGGCCGATAGCGGTGCGTCGCTGCTGGTGACGCAGGATTCGCGCACCGGAACGCTGGCGGCCGGCGACCTGCCCCGCGATTGCCGCCTTGCGATCGAATCCGCCGTGCCCGTCGTGGGTGACGCCATACTGCCATCGCGCGCCGATCCGGCGGATCTGGCCGCGATCCTCTATACCTCGGGGTCCACGGGGCGGCCCAAGGGTGTGATGCTGAGCCACGCCAACCTCTGGCTCGGCGCCATTTCGGTCGCGCACTACCTCAAACTGGAACCGTGCAACCGCGTTCTCGGCGTGTTGCCGCTCAGTTTCGATTATGGGCAGAACCAGCTGTTCTCAACCTGGGCGGCGGGGGCGAGCGTGGC
Organism: Pseudomonadota bacterium; assembly: GCA_030854225.1. Taxonomy (GTDB): domain Bacteria; phylum Pseudomonadota; class Alphaproteobacteria; order Sphingomonadales; family Sphingomonadaceae; genus Sphingomonas. Next base: position 1,172 of record JALYTP010000162.1, on the reverse strand, counting down.
GCCGCTCGATTATCTCACCCCGCGCGATGTGATCAAGGCGGTTGAACGCGTCGAGGCTACCACGCTGGCCGGGGTGCCCCCGCTATGGACGCAATTGCTGGAGGCGGGGTGGCCGGCCGAGACCGCGGCGCGGCTCAGGCAACTGACCAATTCGGGCGGGGCGCTGACTCCGCAGATGATCCGGGCGTTGCGCGCGACGTTTCCCGAGGCTGATCTTTACGCGATGTACGGTATAACCGAGGCATTTCGCTCGACCTACTTAGAGCCTGCGCTGATCGATGCGCATCCGGACGCGATGGGGCGGGCCATTCCCTTCGCCGAGGTGATGGTGGTGCGGCCCGATGGCGCGCGTGCCGACCCCGGGGAGGAAGGCGAGGTTGTGCATGCCGGGCCGCTCGTCGCGCAAGGGTATTGGAACGATCCGGCAAGGACCGCCGAACGGTTCCGGCCCGCGCCGGCATTCTCGGAACTTGGGGGCACGGCGGTCTATTCGGGGGATATGGCGATCGAGGGTGACGACGGTTTGCTGCGCTTTGTCGGACGATCGGATGAAATGATAAAATCCGCCGGTAACCGTATCAGCCCGAACGAAATAGAAGAGGCGGTGCTCGCGGATTCTACGATTGGAGAAGCCGTGGCGATCGGCGTAGCAGACGACCGGCTCGGCCAGGCGATCGTGGTTGTCGCGCGCGGCGACGGATCGGCTGAAGCGCGCTTGCGCGACCGCCTGCGCCGCGATCTGCCGGGCTTCATGCAACCGCAGCGCTATGTCTGGCGCGACCGCCTGCCGCGCAACGCCAATGGCAAATTCGATCGCGCGGCGTTAAAAGCGGAGCTGACAGCATGAAACCGATGGGGGCGATCCCGGCCGGATTTGCGGGCGATCGGCCGCTGATGATCGCGGGGCGAGACGCCGACAGTTGGATCGCGCAAGCGGGCGACACACCGCTATTCGTTTACGAAATGGGCATAATATGCGCGAAAGTGGCGCGGTTTCGCGCAGCGTTTCGCGGTATAGACCTGCACTATGCCGTCAAGGCCAACCCCTTTGCCCCTTTGCTCGCAGCAATGGCGCCGATGATCGACGGTTTCGACATTGCCTCTGGCGGCGAACTGAGCCGGGTGGCCGATCTGCGCAAGGCGATCAGCTTCGCCGGACCGGGCAAGCGGGA
>JALYTP010000161.1:2083-4688 GCA_030854225.1 Pseudomonadota bacterium | reverse complement strand
CCGGCGGGGGCCCAGACGTTGCCCCCGCCGCCGCCCGCGTCACAACAGGTGCCCGCACCGGGCGCACCCGGCGCCGCGCAGCAACCCGGCGGCCTCGTCGTCGATGTCGTCGGCGGGCAGGCCGCGCCGACCCAGATCGCGATTCCGGCGATGCCGACCGACACGGTGCGCGACACCCGCGCGGGCCGCACCGACGAATTGGGGCGCCAGCTCGCCGCGATCGTCGCCGCCGATCTCAAAAGCTCCGGGCTGTTTACCCCGGCGCGCGCGCGCGTGATCGGCTATCTCGAAGTTACAGCGCCGGCCTATGAGGAATGGGCGGGCGCCGGCGCGCAGGCCCTGGTGCAGGGCTATATCCGCGCCAATCCCGACGGCACGCTGACCGTCGGCTGCTATCTCTACGACACCTTCGCGCGCACCGAATTGAAGCGCGAGGGCTTCATCGTGCCGCCCGCCGACTGGCGCCGCGCGGGGCATAAATGCGCCGACATGGTCTATACGAGATTGACCGGCGAGGGGCCGTATTTCGACAGCCAGGTGGTCTATGTCTCCGAAACCGGCCCCAAGGCGCGGCGCACCAAGCGCCTCGCGCTGATGGATCAGGACGGGCAGAACCACGCCTTTTTGACCAACGGCCAGACGATCGTGCTGACGCCCAGGATGACGCGTGACCGGCGCGACATCGTCTATATGAGCTATCAAAGCGAGCGCCCGGCGATCTATGTCTATGATGTCGCGGCGCGGCGGCAGCGGCTGTTGGTGCCCAACACCAATCTGAACTTCGCGCCGCACGTCTCACCCGACAGCAAATGGGTGCTGTTCTCGATGGCGGTCGCGGGCAATACCGATCTCTACCGCGTGCCGCTCGCCGGGGGGACGCCGCAGCGACTGACCGATGCGCCGGGCATCGAAACGGGCGGCAGCTATTCGCCCGACGGCAGCCGCGTGGTGTTCGAAAGCGACCGGTCGGGCACGCAACAGCTTTATATCATGAACGCCGACGGATCGAATCAGCACCGCATCAGTTTTGGTGGTGGGCGCTATGCCACCCCGGCGTGGAGCCCGCGCGGCGATCTGATCGCCTTCACCAAGATCGCGGGCAATTTCCGTATCGGGGTGATGAGCCCGAGCGGCGGGGGTGAGCAATTGCTGACCAACCAGTGGCAGGACGAAGGACCGACCTGGTCGCCCAATGGCCGCGTGCTGATGTTCTTCCGCTCGGGCCAGGGCGGGCGCGGCACGTCCGATCTATGGTCGGTCGACCTGACCGGGGTCAACGAACGCCGCATCGCGACGCCGCTCGACGGGTCCGATCCGAACTGGGGGCCCTTGCGGCCCTGACGAACGCCGGGGGGCGCATCGATCCAAGACGGAGAATGACGATGAAAAAAATCACCACCGTGCTGCTGCTAACGACCGCCTTCGTGGTCGCGGGCTGCGCCAAGAAGCACCCGGCCGAGCTGCCGCCCCCCGCCGGCGCGCCGATGCAGAGCGGCCCGGCCGACAACGGCGCCGGCTCGATCGCGCCCGGCACACGCGCCGATTTCGAACGCTCCGTCACCAGCAACACCGTGCATTTCGCGCTCGACAGCTTCGATATCGACCCGCAGGCGCGCGCCATTCTCGACAGCCAGGCGGTGTGGCTCGCACGCTATCCCAATGTGCCGGTCAGCCTGGAGGGGCATTGCGACGAGCGCGGTACGCGTGAATACAATCTCGCGCTGGGCGATCGTCGCGCGAATGCGACCAAGAACTATCTCGTCGCGCGCGGGGTAAATCCGGCGCGCATCTCGACCATCAGCTACGGCAAGGAACGTCCGATCGCGCTGGGGTCGGATGAGGCGAGCTGGGCACAGAACCGCCGCGCGGTGACGATCGTCCTGAGTTGATCTGACCTGGTAGCACGGACCGGGCCACCGGCCGCTCCCCGCACTGTCCATGTTGGCAAGGCGGGGAGGGCCGCGAACGGGCGTGGCCGCCTCGCTCCGGGGCAGCGGCGATCGGGTCCTGACGCTCGGCCTGAGCGTGATCGCGGCGCGGCACACGCGCGGCACACGCGCGGCGGTTAGCTGGCGCGGGGGTGGCGCGTAAGCGGGCTGTCCTACACGCGCCGCATCTGGCATCGTGGCGCGGTTCTTTGACAGCGTCGATCGTGTCCCGCCGCGGCGGCGCCGCCGGAAAACGCGCGGGCGTGTGAAGAGTGTGAAGATTCGCCGCTTGCGGCGCGCGCGCTTGCCCGCATCGTCACCGCCTGGTGAACGCCCGGTCCAGTTCCTTCGCCAGCCGCAGCCCGCCACGTTCGAGCTGCAGCCGCGCCGCCGGGACATCCGCCTCAATCGTCGCCTCGTCGAGCAGAACGCTCGGCGGATTGGGCTGGCAGGGATCGCCGTGCAGCGCACTGGCATAGACCGTATCGTGCGCGACCTGCCAGCTCTCGCGGCTCCAGTCGGTCGCCGTCCCGGCCTGGATCTTCGCCTTCACCGATGCCGGGTAGCGATGGACGAGCGATCCCCCGGTGGTTGCCGCGCGCTCGGCCAGCGGGCCGTCCCAGATCGAGTGCAGGTTGAAATGCGGCGGGGCATAGCCGTTATAGCTCGCTGCGATG
>JALYTP010000161.1:0-2073 GCA_030854225.1 Pseudomonadota bacterium | reverse complement strand
ACCGTACCCTGGCGGCGCGCGGCGCGGCCCTGTCGCGCAGTGTGGCGACGTCGCGCTCGATCTGCGCCGAGACGCAATTGCCGTCCTTGCACGCCGTCGTCAGATCGAACGGCTGGCAGACGTTCACGTCCTGGAAATGCCAGCCAAAAGCATAGTCGAAGGCGGGTTTGCCGTCGGCTCGCTTGATCGTCTTGACGCAATCCGCCCAGATGCTCGCCTGCTCGATCGTCCGGGCCGGGCAGGTCGGGGTGCCGAGCGAGGCGCTGTCGGCGAGCAAGCGGTTGACCGCGATCCGGGTCGCGGGGCGCACGTTTTTCATCGCGATCTCGGCGACGGTTTCGTGGCCATATTCCCAATAGGCCGATGCCGGCGCGGCAAGGGTGAGGACGACGACGAGCGCGCCGATCCGGGCAAGCAGGGCAGGACGAATCATCCGGCTACCTTAGCGCGCTGCCCGCCGGCACCAAAGCGCTATGCGACGGCGCGCAGCGCGACCCCCGAACGCGCCACGACCGGGCGGAAGACGACCGACAGCAGCAACGGCTCGTCCACCACGATCGGCGGTGGCGGCACGAACAGCAGGCTCGCCTCGCCGCAGCGCCACAGCCCCTCGGCAAGCCGCTCCATCGCATCGTGGATGGGCGCGGCCGCGATCGGGCGCGGCGGGCGCCGGTTGTCGGCCGCGAAGTCGGCGACGCGGTAGAAGGCGATGTCGTCGATCTGGACGATCTCGGCCAGCGCGCCGAATTGCAGACCCGCGCCGAACTGCGCCGTGCCGATCGGGATGGTGACGGCGTGAAAGCCCTCATGCGTCGGGTGCGCATCGAACTGGAGCGCCATCTGCTGCGTCGCATCGGCGAGGATCGTGGGCACCGCCAGCGCGGCGACGTTGAAATCCCCCGCGCGCAGATCGAGCTCGAAACAATTGGTGGCGAACAGCGACAGGCTTAGCGGCAGGCCGTGCGGCTGCACCTCGCCGGGCAGGAACATGCGATCGACCGTGCGCAGATAGGGCAGCCCGCGGCGGCGCAATCCGGTGCTCGCATGGTCGGGGTCGACCAGCCCGACCAGATCGTCGGTGCCGAGGTTCACGTCATGCTCGAACGCCCCGAACACCGCGATCTCCTCGGGCTGCGGCAGGAACAGCAACCGCGCGAGCACGGCGGCGGCCATCTGGCGGCGCGCGTCTGCATCGTCGCTTGCGGGTGGGCGGTGGGTCGCGGCGGGGGCGGTGGTGAGGAAGGCGAGCACCCCCGCCTGGACCCTGCCGCGCGTCGCGGCCTGTTCCTTGGCCACCTTGTCGGGCTTCAGGATCGCGCGACCGTTATCGGCATAATCGACCACCGATCCGGTGCCAGATGTCGCCACCTGCTCGACGATCGCGATCTGGCGGCTGATCGCCGCGAGCGTGCGGTGGCCGTAATGCCGGACGTCGAACAGCCCGCGCTTGGTCGCCACGCTGGCATCGCGCAACAGGAGATAGCGCCCCTCGATCGTGACGCCCAACGCCGCTTCGAGCAGCGGGGCGACGAGCCGCTGGACGGTGCCGTGATAGCCGAGATCGACCAGCATCACGACATCGCCGCGCTCGATCCGGCCCTCGCGCGCGACATGCGCGACGAGGCGCTTGGCGAAGGCGGTGCTGCGCGCGACGATGCGCTTGACGGTGTCCGGCCGGCGGACGTTGGCGCGGAAGGCGCGGGCATCGGGCCCGATCTTTTGTGCCTCGCTCGCCGACAGGCCAAGCTGGGTGGCGAGCACATCGACGCGGTCGGTTTCCTCGTCCTCGAGATAATCCTCGATCGCCGCCAGATCGGTGAAACTTGCGCGACGCGCGGTGAACCGGCTGATCGCGATCGCCGCCCCGGTCTGGCCCAGCGCGTCGGCACAAAGGTGCGGCAGATACCCGTCGCGTAACAGGAACAGCGGCTTGACCGGATGGCCGGTCGTCGCCGCGAGCGCTGCGGCCTCGCCCACGATCCAGCGCGCGAAGGTGTCGAAGACCGGGCCGAACACGTCGTGACCGAAGGACCAGGCGGGGTCGCCATCGGGGCGCAGCGCGATCGCGGCGCG
>JALYTP010000160.1 GCA_030854225.1 Pseudomonadota bacterium | reverse complement strand
GGCATGGCGTCGAGCCCGTCATGCACGGTCTCCTCGCTCTTCAGCTTGCCCGCCGCAAGCCACTGGCCCATCTCGGCGTAGAAATCGGCAGCGTGCATCATGTGGTCGCTGACCAGCAGGCCCTGCATCGTCATGCGCATCCCGATCAGCCGCGCGAGATAGCGCAATTCGGTCGCCTTGCCGTCATTGTAGATGTCGATCATGCCGCAAATCGCGAGCCGCGCGTGGAGCTTGCCGGTGGCCAGCGCGGCATCGAGATGCTCGCCGCCGACATTGTCGAAATAGACATCGATCCCGTCCGGCGCGGCGGCGATCAATTGCTTGAGCACCGGCACGCCCGATTTGTAATCGATCACATGGTCCGCGCCGAGCGATGTGACCCACGCGCCCTTTTCCGGGCCGCCGGCAGAGCCGATCACCGTCATGCCCTTGGCCTTGGCCACCTGCACCACGGTCGATCCCACCGCGCCCGCTGCAGCGGAGACGAACACCGTTTCGCCCTCCTTCGCCTGCGCCACGCGGAGCAGCCCGAAATAGGCGGTCATGCCCGGCATGCCGAGCTGGCCCAGGAACGCCTGCGGCGGCGCGCCCAGATCGGGCAGCTTCTGAACCTGCGCGCCCGGCAGCACCGCCTCGTCGCGCCAGCCGAGCATGTGCAACACCTTGTCGCCGACCGCGACCCCGTCTGCCTTGCTTTCGACCACTTCGCCGACTGCGCCGCCCTGCATCGGCTCGCCGAGCTGGAACGGCGGGGCGTAGCTTTTCACGTCGTTCATCCGCCCGCGCATGTACGGATCGACCGACAGCCACGAATTCGCGACCCGCACCTCGCCGTCCTTGAGCGACGCTTCGGGCAAATCGACCAGCGCGAAATTGGGGGGAACGGGTATTCCCGCAGGGCGCGACGTCAAGCTCCAGGCGCGAGGCATCCCGATTCTCCTAAAGTGGTTTTTCGAGGACGCGGTATGGCGCAATCGGGCCGGATGCGCAAAGGGCCCGGACGTTTCCGCCCAGACCCTCGCGTAGCGGCAGCGGCGCCGCCATCCGGAAAGCCGTCAATACGTGCCGGAAAAGCTCCGATTGAGCATTCGTCCACTGGCGCTGTTACCACGATCATCGTCACCGTCGCCGCGCGTTCCTTCGCGATGCTCGTTGAACAGCGCCTGGTCGCGTTCCTCCTCACGCCAGTGTGCATGCGCCTCGTCGGCGGTCTTGCGCAGCGTCACCTTGTCGTCGACCGATTGGATCCAGCGCGACGGAATCGAATGATGACGCCCGTCGGCATCCTTGTCACCCTTGGTCAGCAGGATGCGGTCACCCCGCACCTTGTCCACCGTGCCGACATGCGCGCCGTCCGATCCGACCACGTCCATATGCTCGCTTACATTCGATAGCGAGGAGCGCTGGCCCTGCCGTTCCGTGCGCCAGATGCTGAATTCGCGCTCGAACTTGTCGCGGTTTTCACGTCGATATTCGCTATAATCGCTGTCAAGTGCCGCAATCTGGTCGCGGCGCCAGCCATGATAATGGTCGTCACCGTAGGCGGCGCGTTGTTGATCGTAGCGCGTGTCGCGGTCGCGCCGTCGCTCGGCATCCTCGTCGCCGAACCAAGAGCGGATTTCATCGCCGGCGCGGTCGAAAAAACCACGATCGCGCGGATCGGGTGAGCCGCGTCGGTAGTCGCCGCGGTTTGCCTCTGCGAAGTGTCGACCATCAGAGTAGCTACCGCGATAAGAGCCTCCGGCACCGTAGCCCGCACCATAACCGCCCGACACCAAACGTTCATCGCGCTGATAGTAACGCGAGTCTCCGCGCCACCCGTCGCCGCGCGCGCCGTCGCTATCTCGATCCGTCATACCGGCGGACCGATATTCCCGCGCGCTCGAATTGCCGAAGTTCCGGCCCGAGCCGTAATCGCGACCGGTATCCTGCGGATCGCCGGGGTTGTAATAATCGCCCAGATGGCTGTCCCGGGAATAGCGTTCGTAACCCATGATGGCATACTCCTGTAAAGTGGATCAAAAGGGGGCGGCGGCTAATCGTGGCCGTTCCGTTCTGATGCTAAAACGGGTGGAAAATAGCCTTTGTTCCGCAGCTTGATACGGATCAGGGTCGCACCGCCGTGGCGCACGACCGCTTCGTCGGCTGGCAGAAACACGGTTGGCCGGCAACACCGCTCGCGGCGCGGTTGCATCGGCTAAAAAGGCTCGCTACAGGCGGCGCTCCCGACGGGGTTCTACCCCGCCGCGCGTGGAGCGGGGCTGTAGCTCAGATGGGAGAGCGCTGCAATCGCACTGCAGAGGTCAGGGGTTCGATTCCCCTCAGCTCCACCATTCAAGCCTGGAAACGGCTTGAAGCCGAGATTTTTGGAGGGTCATCGATCGTCATCACCGACGCCCCGGTCCGCAGGTTCACGCCTCGTACCGGCGTGATTTCATGCGACTCCCGCCGGGGCGGCACCGCGTGGCCATCGCTGTGCGCCAGATAAAAATGCCGATCCCCATCGGTAAAAAGAGCGTAGCGTTCCGGAGGCAACGCGGCGCGAAGGGCGGAGCGCGTGCCTTCGTATTCATGTGATCTTGCCCGATCGAACGACCGAAAGCCCTACGATCAATAGAGATGATACGAAAAGACCAGCAACGACGACAGGGTTACGATCATCAGTACGACAAGCGGGATTCCCGTCCTAGCATAATCGGCAAAGCGGTATTCGCCCGCTGACATGATCAGCATGTTCGTCTGATATGCGACCGGAGTAGCATAACACAGGTTGCAGCCGAATAGCACTGCAAGAACCAGGGGCTCGACCGGGATGCCGAGTTGCTTGCCCAGACTGAAAGCGACTGGCGTGCCGACCGCGGCTGCTGTCGTGTTCGACGCAAAATTGGTCAACAACGTGACGAACAGCATCACCGCCGCCAGCACACCGGCCGGCGGCAGATATTGCAGACCGAGCGCGAGGCATTCGCTCAGCCAGATGGCAGCACCTGTTTCCAGCACGACACGGCCGATCGCGATGCTCGCGGCAACCAACAGGACCACCTTGACCGAAAGGGCGCGACCGACCCGGTCCACCAGGACGCAACCGGTAACGAGCATGGCAATGGCGCCGCCCAGCGCGGAGATGGCGATGGGAACGAGACCGACGCTCGCCGGAAACACTGCCGCCGCCATGATCGAAAGCGCCAGCGGTGCTTTTGCGGAGCGCGGCATTTCTTTGGCGCCGTCCAGGACGAGAACATTCTCGCCGAGTGCCATCCTTCCGATATTGGCGGCGCTGCCGACGACGAGGATGATGTCGCCCTCGTCAAAAGGATTCGAAGCAGCCGCCGCGACGGACGGTGCGCCGAGCCACGGTCGCTGCGCCCGATGAACACCGAGAATGGCGACATTGTAGGCTTCGGCGAGATTGGCGGTATGTACGCTCTGGCCTACCAACCCTGAATCTTTGGTGACCGATAGCTCGACGACGGTGAGGTCCTCGCCGGTCTCGCCATATCCACGGTGCAGGCGCTCCATCAGCCAGGCGGGAGCGGCTGTCGCACCGAGCACCCGCATCGTTTCTTCAAGCGCCGCGTGCGTGGCGCTAACCAGCAGTCGGCCGTCCGCGCCCGGCTCGCCAAAGAGCTCGATACCGGGCGGAAGCCGTGCCTCAAGCTCAGCCAGGGAGATCTGATTTTTTCGCGCGGTTTCACCGGGGCGTAACAGCGCCGTGAAACGACGCGGCTCATGGCCGCCCGCGACGGAATTGTCGGGCAGCAGCCGCGGCATAACCAGCCAGATGAAGGGCAACGCCACGACCGCCGATGCCAAGACAATCGGTGTGAAATGAAACACCCCGATCGGCGGCAGCCCCATGTCGCCCGCGATCGATACCACCAGCAGATTGGTCGACGTGCCGATCGTCGTCGACATCCCGCCTATCAACACCGCCCCGTTGATGGGGATCAGCGTTCGCGACGCGGGCATACCGCCTTTGGTCGCGATCGCCGCCATGATCGGAATCATCAACACCAGCACAGGCGTGTCGTTGACCATCATGCTCATGCCGAAGGCAAGCAACAGGGTCACAACCAGACCAACTTGCTGGTTGTAGCGCCAGACCCGGGTAAGCAGGCGCGAGACCGGCTCGAGTGCGCCGGTTGTGACCAGACCACGTCCGAGCACCATCAGCGCGCAGATGGTTACCAGGGCATAGTGACCGAACCCTTCGAACGCGAGTTTGAGACCGTCGGTTGGCCCATGGCCGGGAAGGGGGTAGAAATACAGACCGAGCGCGATGGCGCTGATGGTCAAAAGCGAGATGATCTCGACCCGCGCGCGACCGGATACGAAGCCATAGAACATCGCCGCGGTCAGCGCGATGGCGGCGACGGCATGAGGCGGCGGCGCGGTCAGCATGACGGACATGGTGCTCGTGTTTCCCCCTATCGCGACAGCGCACGATCACGCATTCGGCCTTCCCCGTCGAGCAACAAGCGTGTCGGCCATATTTAACGCGGCATCAACGAGCATCTCATGCCGTTCTCCGGGGCCCCGCCTCGTTCTCGGCCCGAAGGGGGTTGATGTGGCGCGGTTCCCGCGCACGGCGCCGCAGTACAATTTATCGCGCGACCCGAGCACGCCAAGCGGGCATGTCGCCGACGTGCGCGAGGTGCCGTCAGCCGCGCGCAGGGTTAGTGGTGGCGATCTGCGGAGA